>JAVVTM010000007.1:0-20622 GCA_036653655.1 Clostridia bacterium
ACAGCAACCTTTGCTTGCGGTAAACTTGCGCCGTGGTAAGGTTTAATTTAAATATTTGCAAACAATGTAATCTACAAACATTTTTGCCATATCAAAATTGGTTTTGGCGTACAACATTCTGCACCCCACAACATCTTCAATTTCATTAAAAATCATTTTGTCATTATTATAGATGTAATCGACGCCCACAAAATCTGCGTCCATCGCTTTTGCCATTGTTATAACTTGATTTGCAATATTTGTTGGCAACTCTATTTGCTGAGCCTGTCCGCCCAAACAAAAATTACTTCTAAAATCTTTCGTAGAAGTGCGCAACATTGTGCAAATTATTTTGCCACCCAAAACATAAGTGCGCGCATCCTTGCCTAAATCGCTTGCCACATCTTGCAACAACACTTGTTTTTGCGCAATTTTATCAAACGCAATTTTGGCATCTGCCACATTTTTAACCATAAAAACTTGCAAACCGCCGTGCCCGTCCAACGATTTTAACACATATGATTTGCTAAAATCTATACCGCAAATATCCTCTTTAGCTATCAATTTTGAGGGCATAATTTCCACGCCAAAACTTTTTGCAAATTGCAACGTTGCAAATTTGTCATTACAAATTTTACTAACATCGCTGTTGTTAACAACCCGAACGCCTTTTTTTTCTAACTGTTTGCTGAGCGCATTATCAACAATACGCATAATTGCAACTTTTGGCAATTCCTTTTGTTGCGCAACTTGTTGTTTTAACAAAATTTTTGCGCCAAAACCACAACTTTCACACTGCGCTTTTAACATTTGCGCAAAAGCGTTATTTAAGGCAAGCCTTTCATCATCGTAAATTATCCAAATCATAACGCTATTTTGCCTTTAATATATTGCGCCAAACAATCTGCAACATTAATGCCTGTCGCATCTAAAATATTTTTAAAGTGCGCATTGCTGTTTATTTCGCAAAAGATTGGCTCGTTGTTTGCGCCAAACAAAATGTCCACTCCTGCAAAGTCAACACCCAAAATTTGGCATACATATAATGCCATTTGCTCAAATTCTTTGCTAGGTTTGAATGCAACCATTTTACCGCCATTTGTAACATTAGCCCTAAAATCGCCTTCTTTGCCAATGCGTTTTACTGTTGCCACAACCTTGCCACCAACCACTTGAATACGGGTGTCAATGCCAAAACTGCTTTTAATAAATTGCTGAAAAAGTATTGGTTTTGCGCCAATTTCGGCAATTTTAACGCATAAATCTTGCATATTATCAACCAAATAAACTTGCTTGCCAAACGACCCTTTTGCCTCTTTAACAACCAGTGGAAAGCCTAAAGTTTGCGCTACATTTTGCAAAAAATTACTGTTTGTGTAGCCAATATTTTCATAAGTAAAAGGCGCAAAAATTGTCTTTGGCATTTTTATATTGTAGTTTTCTAAAAAAATTGCTGTCTTTTGTTTGTCATCACAAATATCAATTGCGCTAGCGCTGTTAAAAACTTTTAGTCCCTTGTTTTCTAAATGCTTAGCCAACATTATATCTTTATCCCAAAACAAAACAAAATCATACGCAAATAACGCATCGCTATCCACCTCAACAACAATTTGCGCATTGGTTTTAAGCTCTAACGCAATGCCTTCCTTTAAAAACGCCACTTGCAACAAGTTGTGTATTTCATCAAATTTTGTCAAATGTAAAAATTCATTAACGACTAAAAGTCCTTTCATTTATCTCCTTGTTAAATAAATTTATTTATTATTATAAATCTTTGTCAATTGGTTTTGCATATTGGCATACAAATATTTACTGAGTAGTTTTGCGTATTATCATACAAATATATTTTAATCAAATTTGCTTGCTGTTTAAAAATTTGCCAAGTAATCAAGCGTATAAAAAAGTAGCTTGCGCTACTTTCATTTTGTTACTGTAAAATATTTTGCTTTTTTGCTAACGCAATGTTTGCCTTTTTGATAAATGCATTTTTACTTTGCAATATTATGTTTTGCAGAATGCATTTTTGTTTTGCAATATTATGTAATGTTTACTTTTAGCAAAAGCAATTCGTTTTTATTTAAAAACCAAAATTGCCAAGTGGTTTGCCCGAAATGTTTGCAATTGGGCGTATGCTTGCTATCAAATGCTTAAACTGCTCGTAATTTAAAGATTCCTCTCCGTCGGATAACGCTTCCATTGGGTTTGGGTGCACTTCTATCATAATGCCGTCTGCGCCCACTGCAACACAAGCTTTTGCAAGCGATTCTACCAAACTAGACTTGCCGCAAGCGTGGCTTGGGTCAACAATAATTGGGATATTAAATTTCATAAGTTCCTTTAGGGCTGGCACTGCGGAAATGTCAAGGGTGTTGCGAGTGTAGGTTTCAAAAGTTCTTATGCCTCTTTCGCACAAAATAATTTTGTCATTGCCACCATTTAAAACATAATCGACTGAGCTTAACAACTCTGTTAACTTTGATGAAAAACCTCGTTTTATCATAACAGGCTTGTTTATTTTGCTCAATTCCTTTAACAATTCAAAATTTTGCATATTTCTTGCGCCAACTTGAATAATATCAACTGTTTCTAAAAACAAATCTAGTTGGTCAATACGAGTTATTTCTGAAATAATCGGCATGCCATAGCGGTTGCCAACTGTCTGCAACATTCTTAAACCTACCGCCTCTAGCCCCTGAAAAGAGTTTGGCGACGTTCTTGGTTTAAATGCGCCACCACGCAAAATATTTGCGCCAATGGTTTTAATGTGGCTTGCAATACTATCAATTTGCTCATCGCTTTCTACTGCGCAAGGACCTGCCATGATAACTGTATTTGCGCCACCAATCATCACTTTGCCAACTTTAATCATTGTCTACAACTCCTAATAAATAATCGGTAGATACGCTAAAAAGGTTAGCCAAATCAATTAAAGCCTGAAAATCGGGTTGTTTTAGCCCTCTTTCCCAATTACTAACAGACACCTGCGATACCTGCATATAATTGGCTATATATTCTTGATTATAGCCATTCTTTTTCCTTTGTTCTTTCAATCTTTCTGCAAACTTCATAATTTCCCCTCACTTAAGTATACCATTTTTTTGAAAAAAATCAATAATGATTTAAATTAAATTCTATTAAGCACTTTTTCGTTGATAGCAAGCAAACTTTCCATCAAGTTGTCAACGTCAAGAATGTGCATTGCGCTGTTGTAATCTACAAAAAAATCTTTAACCTCGTTAATGATATCAATAATTTCCACATGAAAATTTTTTAATATTACACGCACAAAAGGAAAACAACTAAACACATCGCCCACGCAATTTACGCACGCATATGCAACAATATTTGCAATATCAATGTTGTTTAGCCCTTCTTCAACGCTATCATAATCTACGCCGTAACATCTATCGTTAAAAATAATAAAATTGTTAAAATCGATGTGTTTGACTATGCAACCATCAACAACGCTGTAAAAAATTTGCAAGTAGATGCTGAGCCAGTTTGCTAAATTTTCCAACATTTTAACATCATCTTGCCGTGTAGCTTGAATAAATAAAGTGTTTAAAGATTGCCCCTCCAAATATTCTTGCACAATAAAATCTTTGCCCTTTAGCAAAATTTTTGGCGCATAACCCGTTAAGGATACTCTATTTAAAATTGCAACTTCCTTAATATTTTCTATTGCATCGTGATATTTTTTTAAAACACAAATTTGTCCATTGTATTCCGCCAAAAAAGTTCTATCATCATTTGCAATGTTTTTAATAATTTTAATCCCTTCCATACCTACACCACTTATGCTACTACAATATTAAAATAAACCACATTTCCTTCGGTAGTTTGTACTGTATCGCCATTATCGTTAACATAAATAACCTTTATGCTATTGTTTGTCTTATTAAAAATTAAACAGGTTTCTTTAATTTTATCGCCTTTTGCCGTTGTGATTAGCTTGCTTTTTGCATCAAAAAATTCGTACGCCAAATATGTGCCCTCTGTTTGAGCGACATCTGTATATAGGTTCATATCTTTAAACAATTGTAAAGCCGAAATTATTTGATATCCCTCAATAAGTGGGTTAGAAAAAACAGTATAGGCTTCAAACATTGTGCTGGCAGAAACAAAAGCCGTTTTGCCCGCCGTGCAAAAAAGCAAATTTTGCGCGCTAAGTTGCATATTTTTGCTGTCGTTAACATTAACCAACGCTGGGTAAAAAAGCGTATCGCTAATTGGCAACAAAAAAGCATCGTTAAAAAAAGCGCTTGTGCGAGTTGTTTTTTTAATAATATTTTTGCGTTTAATAAAACTTGCAACCGACATAATATCATCGTTTGTCGCTTTAACTTTGCCACTTTTTATCATTGCTTGATAAGAATTGCCTTTAAAACTTTTGCCGTTGTATTCCACATCTTTTAAGCTAGAATTATCAACAAAACCCTCAATAAAAAAGGCTTGATTAACCCGTTGTTGTTTTGCTATTTTTGGCAAAAACTCCACTTTTGCAACGTCGTTTAGCCAGTAGGCGTAGCTTTCGTTAGGGACAACCAATTTAAAACTGCCAAACTCGCTACTCCCTTTTAAATTTGCGCCATCAAACTTGTAGGCGATAATAACCTGACCATCTGCAAAAATTTTGTTTGGCAACAGCACTTCCTGACCTTGCTTGCTACAAACTTTTAAACCCTCAAAATCTTTTAACTTCATACCCTCAATTTTTGCAACGTTAACCAACTCAAACAAATTAATGCCCACAACTTTGTGCTCTACAATTTGCATATCCTCATTAAACTCATCGCTAGCTTTAACCACTTGGTTAAACTTTGGGGCGTTTTTAATATCACTCTTGCTAACTTCAAGCGTATTGAGATACAATTTTACGCTAATATTTTCTGCCTCGTTGCAACCAACAAAACAAAAAGTAGAAAGTATACTAAACAAAACCATTAAAATTGTTACAAATTTTTTCATTTTACCCTCCACCGTATATAGTTTAAATGCTTAAGCCCAATTTGTCAATAAAAAAAACGGTTATAGCAAACAAGCAAAATGGAAAATTGTTTGACTTTAAGGCGTTATAGTATTATTATATATCTAATATTTATTGTACGGAGTTATTAATGGATTTTTTAAGTATTGAAAAAAAGTGGCAAAAAAAATGGGAAGATACTCAACTTTACAAATTTAACAAGGCAAATATTGACAAAAAATGCTATGTTTTAGAAATGTTTAGTTACCCTTCCGCAGCAAAACTTCACATTGGGCATTGGTACAACTACGGCCCTTCAGATAGCTATGCAAGGTTTAAAAGAATGCAAGGCTACGAAGTTTTTCAACCAATGGGGTTTGACGCTTTTGGCTTGCCTGCCGAAAACTACGCAATTAAAACCGGCGTGCACCCTAAAGATAGCACTTTAAAAAACATCGCCACGATGGAAACTCAACTAAAACATATTGGCGCTTCGTTTGATTGGGATTATGAAATTAAAACTTGTATGCCCGATTATTACAAATGGACACAATGGATATTTTTGCAACTTTACAAAAATGGCTTGGCATATCGCAAAGAAGCTCCGGTTAACTGGTGCCCTTCTTGCAACACCGTTTTAGCTAACGAACAAGTTGTTGATGGCTCGTGCGAAAGATGTGGCAGTACCGTTGTGCGCAAAAATCTTACTCAATGGTTTTTTAAAATTACACAATACGCCGAAGAATTGTTAACCGATTTGGACAAACTAGATTGGCCAGAAAAAACAAAATCTATGCAACGCAATTGGATTGGCAAGTCTGTTGGTGGCGAAGTGGAGTTTGCGCTAGAAAATGGCGGTTCGTTTAGAGTGTTTACCACACGCGCAGATACTCTATTTGGCGTTTCGTACGTTGTGCTTGCGCCAGAACACCCTCTTGTTGCCAAACTTACCACACCACAATATAAAGATGATGTTAATAAATATGTTGCTTACGCAGCCAAAGCTAACGAAATTGAAAGGTTGTCCAGCACTCGTGAAAAATCGGGGCAGTTTATTGGCGCATACGCTATTAATCCTATTAACAACAAAAAAGTTCCTATTTGGATTGCAGATTATGTTTTATCCACATACGGCACTGGCGCTGTTATGGGCGTGCCTTCTCACGATGAACGAGATTTTGCTTTTGCAACAAAATATAGCTTGCCAATTAACCGTGTTATTAAAGGCGTAAATGGCGCTGATGATTTGCCATATTGCGAAAAGGGCATTTTAACAAATAGCGAAGATTGTGATGGTTTGACTAGCGATGACGCTATCAACACCATTTTAACAAGGTTGCAGGCGCAAAACAAGGGTGGTTTTAAAGTTAATTACCGCTTGCGTGATTGGTTGGTTTCTCGCCAAAGATATTGGGGCTGTCCTATCCCTATTATTCACTGCGAACACTGCGGACAAGTGCCCGTTGAAGAAAGTAAACTTCCTGTTGAGTTGCCTTACAATGTTGATTTTACGCCAGACGGCAAATCTCCACTGCTTAAAGCAACCGATTTTATTAATACAGTTTGCCCAATTTGTGGCAGACCTGCAAAAAGAGATGCCGACACACTTGACACTTTTGTTTGCTCATCTTGGTACTTTTTGCGCTATCCTGATGCAAAAAATGCAAATGAGGCGTTTAATACTGAATGGATTAACAAAATGTTGCCAGTTGACAAATATATTGGTGGCGCAGAACACGCTTGTATGCACTTGCTTTACGCTCGTTTCTTTACAAAAGCGTTGCGTGATATGGGCTATTTAAACTTTGACGAACCTTTTACTTCGCTTGTTCATCAAGGCACAATATTAGGGCCTGACGGCTTTAAAATGAGCAAATCTAAAGGCAACGTTGTTAGCCCAGATGAGCTAATTGCAAAATATGGCAGTGATGCTTTTAGAATGTATTTGATGTTTGGCTTTAGCTACATTGAGGGTGGCCCTTGGAATTCTACCGGGCTTGAATCTATTTCTAAATTTTTGGAGCGTATTGAGCGGTTGTGCACAATCACTAACGATGTTGACAAAACCAACACCAATTTTGGCAAAGCCGAAAAAGAATTAAACTATGTGCGCAATTACACTATCGACCGTGTTACCGCTGATACCAATATTTTTGCTTTTAACACCGCTATTGCCCGCATTATGGAATATGTTAACGCCCTTTACAAATATATCAACGAGCCCACTCTAAACGGCAAGTTTTTAACCGATTGCGTTAACGATTTAATTTTGCTTATTGCGCCATTTACTCCACACGTAGCGGAAGAATACAATCAAATGATTGGCAACGCTTATTCTGTGTTTAACTGCAAGTTTCCTATTTGCGACAAGTCTGCTTTAGTTAAAGATGAATACGAATTGGCTGTGCAAGTTAACAGTAAAGTGCGCGCTAAAATTATGGTTGGCAATGATGCTACTCAAGCTGAAATTGAACAGATTGCAAAAGAAAACGAAATAATAAAAACTATTATAGAAGGAAAAACAATAGTAAAAGTTGTTGTAATACCAAAACGACTTGTTAATATTGTTATAATGTAGGAGGTTACAATGTTAGATTTAAAGTTTGTTTGTGATAATATAGATTATGTTAAAGAAAGATTAAGCACAAGAAACGGTCATTTTCCTATTGAAGAAATTGGAGAATTGGCAACCAAACGCAGGGAAGCTATTAGAGAAGTTGAGCTTTTGAAAGCCGAAAAAAACGCCACATCTAAGCAAGTTGCGTTGTTGAAAAAAGAGGGCAAAGATGCAAGCGCCGTTATAGACAATATGAAAAGTTTGGGCGATAAAATTAAGCTTTTAGATGATGAGCTAGAAGTGATTTTGGCTAAGCTTAGCGAGTTTATGTTTGCTATTCCTAACCTTCCAAATAAAGATTTGCCTATTGGCAAAGATAGCGACCAAAATGTGGAAAAACGCAAGTTTTTATCCCCTACTAAATTTGATTTTGAGCCAAAAGCGCATTGGGATATTGGCGCAGATTTAGACATTCTTGATGTTGCGCGAGCAGGCAAAATTACTGGCGCTCGCTTTACCGTTTACAAAGGTTTGGGCGCAACGCTTGAACGCTCTATTATGAACTTGATGCTTGATGTTCATATCGAACAAGGCTATACCGAAATTTTTCCTCCTTTTTTAGTTAATCGTGATAGTATGATTGGCACTGGGCAATTGCCTAAATTTGAGGAAGATATGTTTGCTGTTAAAGGCACTGATTACTACTTGATACCAACCGCAGAAGTGCCTGTAACCAATTTGCACCGCAATGAGGTTTTGTCTGAGGAAGAATTGCCAATAAAATATTGCGCTTATACAGCTTGTTTCCGTGCGGAAGCTGGTTCTGCTGGCAGAGATACTCGTGGGCTAATTAGGCAACATCAATTTAATAAAGTAGAATTAGTAAAGTTTGCTAACCCTAAAGATAGCTATGAACAGCTAGAAAAACTAACAGCTGACGCTGAAGAAATTTTAAAATTGCTAAAACTACCTTACAGAGTTGTTACTCTTTGCACTGGAGATGTGGGCTTTAGTTCTGCTAAAACATACGATATCGAAGTGTGGATGCCAAGTTACAACCGCTATGTAGAAATATCTAGTTGCTCTAATTACGAAGATTTTCAAGCTAGGCGCGCTAATATTAAATATCGTAAAGCCGACAAAACAACCGCATATGCGCACACTTTAAACGGCAGTGGCTTAGCTATTGGGCGTACAACCGCAGCTATTTTAGAAAACTACCAAAATGCAGACGGCACTGTTACCGTACCCGAAGTTTTGCGCAAATATATTGGTAAAGATATTATAAAATAACAAAACGCCACAATATAGCCATTGCAAAACAAACCGCTATAATATATAAAAAGAGTTACAATGCACCGCTATAATACAGTTGTTGCAAAACAAACCGCTATAATTTGTGTGCAAAAAATTTGTAATAAATAAAGGGATTGATTTTAAAATCAATCCCTTTTTAATTTGTATTTAGTTTTGCGCCATAGTTTAAATTTGAGCGTTATATATTTAATTTTTACAATAAAACTTTTGTGGCTAGTAGCACTTTTTTAGCTTGCTTTGCATTTTTTAGCTTTAGCATTATTAATGTTTTACCTTAGCGCCACAATGGCTTAACGCTTTATTTTGATTTTATAACGCTTTTAACATTGCGATAGCTTTATCGTAGCCATCAAATTGTTGCTCCTCAATTTGCCCGCTATCACACGCCTCAGCAATTTTAGCATCAAGCGCAAGCTTTGCCAAAACTGGCACTTGCTTTTGGCTTGCTATTTCATCAATATTGCTTTTTCCAAACACATATATTGGTGTTTTGCAATTAGGACACAAAAGATAACTGTAATTTTCGATAATACCAAGCACTTTAACTTTCATCAAATCTGCCATATTTATCGCCTTAGAAACAATCATCGAAACAAGCGCTTGTGGCGAAGTTACAATGATAATGCCATCTAATGTTAAACTTTGAAAAGCTGTTAATGGCACATCTCCCGTTCCCGGTGGCATATCAATAAACAAAAAATCCAATTCGCCCCACACTACATCAGTCCAAAACTGTTTTAATGCATTTGCAATCACTGGCCCACGCCAAACAACCGGCGTTTCGGGGGTTTCTAACAGCAAATTGATTGACATAATTTTAATGCCAAGTGGCGTAACTGACGGATAAATTAAATTGCCATCGCCCGTTGCATTGCCCGTTATGCCAAAACATTTTGGCACAGAAGGCCCTGTTATATCGCCATCTAAAACACCCACCTTGTAGCCTTGTTTAGCAAGACACACCGCCAACGAACACGTTACAGTTGATTTGCCAACGCCACCTTTGCCACTAGCTACTGCAATAATGTGTTTTATATTATTGTACTCGTTTGTTGCAACTTTTAATTTTTCTGCGCAAGAATCACAATCTTTACTTGAACAGCTATCACATTTACTACTCATCAACAACTCCTTAATTATTTTACCTTAATATTATACCACCATATTTAAAAAAAAGGAAGTGTAAAACTTCCCTTTTCTATTTTTGATTAATATAATAGTTAACACATATTTCGTTTTCAAATTATCTAATAATTAACGCTAAAACTATCTTTCTAATTTTTTTGCAATCTGTTATTATCCTTACGCAGCTTTAACTCTTGCCCACAAATCGGTAACATTTTTGTTGTTTTCGCCAAAATCTCTCATTACGGCGCATCTATCAATCATAGCTTTTGTAGGGAATTGTCTTGCGTCCATTTTAACAGCCTTGCCACTTTCGCCAAAAAAGTAGCTTAAATCTATTGCGCTAAAATCAGCGTAAGATGTGTTCATCCAATCCATAACTTCTTGCGTTGCAACGCCGGTTGAGTAGCCAATATAATCCATATTTTGTATTGCAATTTCTGGTTTGCACATAAAGTTAATCCAAAGTTGCGCAGCTAAACTGTTTTTACAATTTTTTGGAACAAACCAACCATCAAAAAATATGTTAGAACCCTCATCAGGAATGTAGTAATTAATGTTTCTTGGGGTTGCCAAACTTGCAGCTTCATCTATTGCCCAAAAAGCATCTCCGCCCCATTGCAATGCCATAACTGCCTTGCCATCAATAACTTCTTGCTTATCTTTATCCACTTCATAGCCCAATAAAATTGATTTTTGATTAATTAATTCTTTTTCGATTAGGGCAACTTGGCTAGCGCTTGTTGCATTTAACGCTTGTTCTACGGTCATTTTGCCAGCTAAAATATCTTGCTTAAAAGTTTTGATTGCGCCAATAGCAAATGTATCACGCATACTATCTTTCATATAAATTTTGTTTGTGTAAGATTTTGACCACATTGCGTCCCAAGATTGAATAAAATCGGGGTGCCCATTGGCATCTTTATCAACTCTATCAGCTTCGGTTAGCATTGCGGGATTGTACAAAATGCCCATTGTACCCCACATATATGTGCGTGAGTATTTGTTTTCTGGGTCAAACGGACGGCTTGAACATAATGGCGAAATATTGTTGCGATAATCGGTAATTGCATTGCCTGCTGTATCGTTGCCCAAATCTTTTTGCAATTCTATTAAATAGTTTGCCATACGCAATTTTTCAATAATATAATCGGAAGCGCAAGCCACATCATAATCAGCTTTTCCACCAACAATTTTGTTTAACATTTCTTCGTTACTGTTGTAGGTGTCGTATTGTACTTTAATTTTTTTGCCAGTAACTTCGGTGTAATATTTTTCAAAATCTTTTACAGTAGAAATATTTGCATCTTTTTCATCTTCATAGATGTATTCGGTGCAATTATAAACTTTTAAAATTTCTTCTCTATTCGAAAAGCAGCCAACAAGGGGAACTAGTAGCATTGCTACCATAACCATAATGGTTAAAGATAAAAATAATTTTTTCATTTTGAAACTCCTTTGTTTTTGTCCTTAGATTTACTATTTGCCCTATTGATTATTACTAACAAGCCAAGCAATACTATAAATATAATTGAAGATAATGCCCTAACCTCAATTGGTAAAGGCTTTTTGCCACCCGACATTGTATAAATAAAGGTGGAAAGTGTGTCAAACCCGTCAATATTAAATTTTGTAATAACAAAATCATCAATAGATAGTGTAAAACTTGTTACAAAACCCATTATAATACCGGGCATAATTTCCGGGATAACAACCTTTTGCAAGGCTTGGTGCGGTTTTGCGCCCAAATCTAGCGCTGCCTCGTACAATTTGTTATCCATACTGCTTAGCCGTGGCATAATATTTAAAACTACATACGGCGTGCAAAAAGTTACGTGGCACAAAATTACCACTATCATACTTGTGTTAAAACTGACGTGTACAAATGTTTTTAAAATAACAAACAACAACATCAAGCTTACCGCCGTTACAATTTCAGAATTGACCATTGGCACTTGCGACAAATTGTTGTAGGCGTTTTTAATTTTCTTGTTGTGCATTGAGTGCAACCCTATCGCTGCAAAAGTGCCCAATATTACCGAAATAAAACTTGCGATTGTTGCAATTAACATTGTGTTGCCTATCGCTTTAAAAATAGCGCCACTATACTTTCCAACAAACAAATTGATGTATGCGTTTAAGCTAAAACCATTCCAATTGCTAATGCTATAAGTGTCTGTAAAGGAAAAAACAATAAGCCATATAATAGGTAAATACAAAAAAGCTAGTATTGTGTAAAGAAATAAATTGGCAAATATTTTTTTTGCTAATTCTTTTTTATTTACCATAATCCACCTCCTGCGCTTGTTTTATCCTTGTCATATCTGTTTACAACAAGCATTGTTACGCCCACTAAAACCAAAATTATCATTGACATTGCGCTTGCCGTATTGTAATCTAATTGTCCAATGCTGTTGTTGATTGCGTTACCAATTAATGATATTTTGTTGTTAGAAAGCATATCGCTAACAACGAAAGTTGTTATTGTTGGCGTAAAAACCATTGTTATGCCACTTAAAATCCCGGGCAATGATAATGGCAAAATTACCTTAGAAAAGGTTTGATTGTTTGACGCTCCCAAATCGTTTGCCGCCTCAATTAACGACTTGTCAATTTTTTGGATAGTTGTGTAAATTGGCAAAATCATAAAAGGCAAAAAGTTGTAAACCATACCAAATATAACCGTGCCCATACCTAAACTTATGCCAATAAAATCAAACATTGCCTTTGTCGCTAGCGTTCTTAACAAAAAATTAATCCACATTGGCAAAACAAAAAGTAAAATTAGTGTTTTTGATGTGTTGTATTTTTTATTTGCCAAAATATACGCCGTTGGATAGCCAATTAACAAGCAAATTGCAGTAGTTAACAGCCCAATCCACAACGACCTACTAATCAATTTTAAATTTGTACCGCTAAAAAACGATATAAAATTTTGCATTGTAAAGTCAAATGTTAATTCGTTGCCAAAAGAACCCCTTTTGCTAAATGCGTAAAATAACAAAATAAATATCGGCACTACCGTAAAAATTAGCATAAATGCGCCATACGGAATTGATAAATACTTTCTATTAAACATTAAACGCTTTTTTACGCTTGTATTTTTATTTAATAAACTTTTTTTATTCATTTATAAACTCCACCAACGTAAAATTGTTTTTGTTAACATTAATGCCAACTCTGTCGCCGTCATCCCAAAGATATTCAGTTTCGGCGTAAATTTTGGTGGCTTTATCGGTGTTTATTGTAACTAAATAGTTTTTGCCCTTGTAAATCATTGATTCAACATTGCCTGCAAGTGGCGCTTCATACTCGCTATCTTCCATTTCAACTTCATTAAATTTGAAGGAAACTATCGCTTTTTTATCCTTAAAATCAAACGCCTGTTGCTCGTATGTTACAACATCTTCCTCTGCATTATAACTGCTACCCTGCAATAAAATTTCTGGGTTAAAAGCGTAAACGCAATCATCAATATAAAGCTCTGTATTGCTTTTAAACAACACTTCTAGCTTGTTTGTTGTGTGTTCCTTGCGCATAATATGAATGTCATCTGGCGCAATATTTAGCCCAATTTCACTGCCAACCAAACATTCTTTTGTGTTATGTATTAAAAATTCGTAACCATTTGCCTTTAATGTCATTTCGTAGTGTACGCCCTTAAAAATTGAAGATGTTATAACGCCAAAAATAAAGCCCTTTTCCTTTGTGGTTACAATAAAATCTTCTGGCCTTATTACCACATCAACGGGGCAATTTGAGCCAAAACCTTTATCAACGCATTTGCACATTACATCGGCAAAACTAACGTTAAAATCTTCAAGCATTATGCCACTCAAAATGTTGCTTTCGCCAATAAAATCGGCAACGTACGCATTAATCGGCTCGTTATAAATATCCATTGGGCTACCCTCTTGGATAATTTCGCCATCACGCATAACTACAACAGTATCAGATAGGGTTATAGCTTCTTCTTGGTCGTGAGTTACATAAATAAATGTAATGCCCAACTTTTTATGAATTTGCTTTAACTCTAGTTGCATTTCTTGGCGCATCTTTAAATCTAGCGCTCCTAGAGGCTCATCAAGCAACAAAATTTCTGGTTCGTTTACAATTGCTCTTGCAATGGCAACACGCTGTTGTTGACCGCCAGAAAGGCTGTCTACGTCTCTTTTTTCGTAACCGGTTAACCCAACAATTTTTAAAGCTTTCATAACTTTTTCATCAATTACTTTTTTGTCTAGCTTAACTTTTTTGGTTACGGTTTTTGTTTTGTCAAATTTGCTTGCAACTTGCTTTGTAATGCGTTGCAATTTTAAACCAAACGAAATATTATTGTAAACATTTAAGTGAGGAAACAACGCATACTTTTGAAAAACCGTGTTAATGTTTCGTTTGTAAGGAGGCACATTAACAATGTTTTCGCCATTAAACAAAACTTCGCCCTCGTTTGGCTTTTCAAACCCTGCAATCAGCCTTAATGTTGTTGTTTTGCCACAACCGCTTGGGCCTAAAAATGTTACAAATTCCCCTTTTTTTACGGTTAAATTTATATTATTTACAACTGTTTTTCCATCATATTGTTTTACTATATTTTTTAATGCAATTATATCTGTCATATTAACTCCTAAAATGTTGGTGGGGTAGAAACCCAAATGATTTTTGTCAATTTGTCGGTATTGTTTTCAATAAAGTGCGTTTTGTTGCATGTAAAATAGAAACTGTCCCCCGCCTTTATTTTATACTTTTTTTTGCCCACCGTTAAAACGGCGCTTCCTTGCAATACAAACCCAAATTCTTCGCCCTCATGTGGCATATCATCTAGCGTTATTTTGTGCGGTTTTATTTCAATCAAAATTGGCTCTAGCATATTTTTTTGGCTGTTTGGCACAATCCAAGTTATTTTTTGCTCATCAGTATCCTTTTCAAAAAAATCTTGCTTAGTAAAAACAATTTGTTCCTCATCATCATCGCTAAAAAATGTTTTCAAATCAGTGCCCAATGCGCCCAATAAATCTATCAGCGTGGTAATAGAGGGGGATGTTAAATCGTTTTCTAATTGCGAAATGTAACCCTTTGTAAGCTCACACCTATCGGCAAGTTCCTCTTGCGTTAAGCCATATTGCAAACGCAAAGACTTGATTTTTATACCAATTTCCAATTTTACCTCCAAAAAGTTTAGTAAAACTAAACAATCTTATTACCTAGTTTGTTTTATTTAAACAATAAGTTTACAATGATTAAACTTATCTTAGGCTATTATAAAAAATATTGATGTTATTGTCAATCATTTTCATAAAATATTTTAAATAATTTTGTTTATTAAAACACTCATTTTTACCGCTTATATGCTAAATTAATTTTACAATTTTTTACAAAAAAAACTGAGCATTTCTGCTCAGTTAAAATTTTTAAATTTTGCGCTATTTTAATGCACTTTTGTTGTTATTTTGCCTATATTTCAAAAAATGTGTTGCACTCAATTTAAACAATTGGCGCAATAAGGTAAGCCGTGTAATAAATTTGCGCTTTAAAATAATCAGCTTTTATAATTTGCGCAATGCAATTATTTGTGTTAGGTATTTGCGCAATGCAATTATTTTGTTTAAATATTTGCGTAATATAATTTTTTGCGTTAGGTATTTGCGCAATGCAATTAAGCTACATACAAATATTTGCACAATGAAATTTGATAATCGGTGTTTTCAAAATTAACTGTGTAGAAATATTTGTGCGCAAAAGTGCCGTTTGCAACTGCGGTTAAAGCAACATCAGGTTCTACCGCTGTGGTTGTGCCACCGTAAAAAGCTTTAACTTCGGCATCTGTATTGATTGCTGCGCCCTTGCCTTTTTTAATAAACACATTGCTAACATACAATAGTTTTGTGTTGGTTGCGTAACCTTTTTTAACAATAGAAGCATCATTAAATGCAAAGCAACTAAACGCTACTTTCATTCCTGAAATATCTTTTGCTGCAACGTTATCTTGCGTCCCCTCAGCAATTGCTGGCATATCGCTAACATTGCCTTTGTTAAAGTGGCTAGTTGTTATTGTTCCGCTGTTGTTTACAACAAAACCTGCTTTTTTTGTGGCGTTGACAATATTGCTATTAGTAAAACAATTTGTAATAATACTGCTGTTATAACTTGCAAATGCGCCACAGTTTTCGGCATCTCTAACAGTGCCGTCGCTGTAACAATCAGTAACCTTGCCCATATTGTTTGCTACAAAGCCACCAGCAAAGCTTTTTGCGTTAATGCCCGAAGCGTTGACAACTGCATTGCCAATGCTGTAACAACTCTCTACAACGCCAGCAGACTCGTTACAAGCGACAAATCCTGCACCATATGCGTTGTTAGTGTTTTTTGTCGCAGTTTCGATGTCTATGCCACCGTTTGCAAACGAATAGGCTATCTTTCCACTGTTAATACCGGCAAAACCGCCATAGTATGCCCTAATTTCGCCATCAATGGCAACTGCGCCACTAACATTTAAGTAAGATGAGCCACCAACAATTAAGCCTCTGTTTTCCGCAACAAATCCGCCTGCATTTTTGCCAGCGTTTTTGATTAATACAGAACTGTTACAGCCAATAATTTTTCCGTTTGTATTATTAATGCCTGCAAAACCGCCTGCGTTAGAATTTGTAATATCCATAGTACTCTTTAGTGCGCTAGCCTCGTTGTTTGTAAAACCGCCAACAACGCAATTTTTAATTTCGCCATTGTTTTCGCCAACAAACCCGCCCACACTTAAATTGTTTGAAACAGTTTTATATTCAGCGCCAATTAAATTTAAATTAAATATTTTTGACCCGCTTGCAACTTTTGCAAAAAAGCCCACTGCGCCTGCTTGCTCGTTATAGTTTTCATCAATAATAAAGTTTTTAATTACTTTGTTGTTGCCGTCAAATTCGCCTACAAACGCCTTCATTGAGCCAACATTTTCGTAACCTATCGCGCGCCACCTTCTGCCAGACATATCAATATCTTGCGCAAGCTTAAACTTATAGTTTTTATCAGCGTTATTTACAACAAACCCAAGCTCGCCAGCATTTGTAATTTCGTAAATGCCGTTTTTGATAGTTGGCTCTTTAAATGTCATATAGCTGTGCTTAACATCAACTTTGTACGCATCAGAATCTAGGTAAATTTTGTCCTCTGTGCCTTTTGCAATTATACCAAAATTTAAGATGTAACCTTGCATATTGCTATCGGTATTTATCTTTAACGCTGGGTCATCAACTTTTGCAGAACTTTTATTTGCATCATATGTTTGTTCAAATGGAGAATTATCTTTAGCGTTTTTGTAAAACTGAACAGTATAACCGCCCTCATTTGCAATATCGTTCCAATTAATTGTCTTTGTGCTTGTATCATAAGTTGCTGTTGGAGTTGGCAATTTTGTTGCAACTTTGTCGGTTGAAACAAAATCTGAATTCAAGTAAACTTTGTCATCGCCAAAAGCTTTAATCTTAAAAGAATAAGTGCCTGCTTTTTCTAAATTTATTTTGTAAGAAGATATTTCTGTTGAAGTAACCGAAATAGAATTTGTCGAACTGCTTATATCTGTTTTAACCACTTCAACCACTTCAGTTTCGCCAGTTTCTAATTGCTTTGTCGCAACGATTGTATAGTTTAAAGCTAGGGCAACTTTATCCCACTTTAACATACCGTCAGCGTAGGTGAAATTTGTTGGAGCGTTCAATTTAACACTCTTAACATATTCTGCAACATTACTTTTTGCAGAAGTGCTATCCTTGCCCACCGTTACCATACTAATGTAATATGCGCCCGGTTTAGAAAAATTGGCTTCAGGCAAAACAAATTCCAATGTTTCGGCGTTAAATTCCATTTCTAACATTGGCTTTTCGGCATCTTTTTTAATAATTGTCATTTTGTAGCCAGCAGCGCCCTCGATAGCGCCCCAAACCACCTTTGAGCCCTCAACCCGTACGGCAGGAGAAGAAATCAATTTTGTTTTAACATAAGTAAAATCTTTACTAAATGCGCTATCTGCAAAACTTTTGCCGTCTCCACATGTTTTAACCTTAACGGTATACGAACCAACCTCTTTAACCGAAATGCTAAAGATAGTAAACATTGTTTTAATTTCTTCTGCGCCATTAATTGAAACAGCGTAGCCATTGGCATTTTTAACTTCGTCCCACGTTACAACATCGCCCTCAATTTTTATGTTTTTTGGCGAGTTTAAAATAATGCGACCTTCTTCATCTTTTTTATTGCACGCAGTAAAAGTAAAAATTAATGCGCAAACCAACAAAAGTATTGTAAATATTCTAAATTTTTTCATAATTGTACTCCTATAGCGTATATATAATAACAAATTTTATGCAAAAGTTCAAGTCATTTAAATTATATTGCTTTTTTTTTAATAATTGTGTATAATATGACTAATGAAAAAAAATAAAAAAAGCTTTATGCAAGTGGAAAATGTAGATCAAAATATACCAATGTCAAGTGATGAGCATGTTATCAAGTTCAATCACCTTAAAGCAATCAATTTTGATGAAAATTATGAATATGTAATCAAAAATCCTGTAAAACGCTTTTTTATGCGTATTGTTTGGGGCATTGCGGTTGTTGTTTTTTACATTGGCAACACTTGTGCGTACAGTTTAAAGATAAAAGGCAAAAAAAATCTTAAAGCGATTAAAAAATCTAAAAAAGGCGCAATATCTGTTTGTAACCACTGTATGATACTCGATTGCACAATGGCGCAGTTGGCGACCTTCCACAAAAAGATTTATTTGCCAACCGTGCAAGAAACTTGCCAAATCCCCGTTGTTCGCAGGTTTGTGCGCTGTTTAAATGCCGTTCCAATACCTCGTGGCATAAAACCAATGAAGGTTTTTATGGACGACATTAACAAATTACTTCAAGATGGCAATTTTATTCATTTTTATCCGGAGGCTTCACTTTGGCCATGGTATGACAAATTAAGACCTTTTAAAACTGGCTGTTTTAAATTTGCTGTGGATAACGATGTTGCAGTTGTGCCAATGGCGCTAACTTTTAGAGATAGAAACAAATGGTGGAAAAAGATTATTAGCAGACGCCCAATGGTAACATTAACAGTGCTTGAACCTATTTTCCCTAATAAAGAGTTGCCAAAAAAACAATGCGTTTTGGATTTAGCGAATAGGGCGCACCAAATGATTAACGAGCAAATTACAAACAATCCTTACCACACAAGTTCTTCGCCAGATTACACCGAACAAGATGAAAAATCCGAACAGGAAGTTGTGCAAAAGTTTTTGGAACAAAAGAAAACATTTTTTAACCAATTGTAACGCTAATTTACTGCTACATTGTAATAAATTAATCATATGTGATAGCTTACATAATTGTAATAACTTACATAATCAAATGCGAAAATTTACTTAATAATTGTGATAACTTGCCTAATTAATGCTGTAATAAAATCAAATATAGTTATCATAATCACAGGTATCATAATCATAGATATTTTAAAAACTAAACAAAAAGATTTTAAAAGTAAAACACAAATATTTTAAAAACTAAACACAAATATTTTAAAAATTATAAAATATATAGATAAAAGCCATCAAATGATGGCTTTTATTTTATTGTTTTGGTTTGCGTAAGCTAGGCTTATTGCTTTAGTTTGCGCACAATGCTAACCGCTTTAAAATCAACTTGCAGTGCGCTTTTTATTGCGCCAGATTACTAATTTTAATAGTTATTGCGCAAAATTAGCATAGTAGTGTTAATAATTAATAAGCCAAATTAGCATACTGGTATTAATAGTTATTGAGCATAGTAGTTTTAATGATTATAAAGATAACTCTTTACCCTTTCTTTTCTTTTTAACTATTAGCAATGTTGTAAAGACAACGCCACCAACAACCACCAATGCGCAACCAACTGCAAGCAACACAAGACTAATATCAATGCCCTTTTTCTTTGCGGTTAATGTAAATGTTTTGTATGAAGTTACGCCTTCAGTATGGTTGATATAGTTTTGAACATCACTGCCCTCAACACGCACATAAACAGTATATTCTGTATTTTCGGTTAAGTTTTTAAACTCATTTTCGTATTGATAATTTACGCCGTCAATAGAATACATTGCGTTTGCAATAGGTTTAACAACAATTTCCTTATTAGTTATTTTTTCAATTTCAACATTAAGAACTGCAGGAGTAATTGTCATTTTTTTAGCGCCAATAGTAAAATCTTCATAGTTTGCATTAGTAACAAGCATTTTAACTGTATAAACGCCAGCATTTATCATAGTAACACCTTTATCTTTTGCATCAAGATATTTAATTTTGCTACCACTTGGCAAACCAGTTATTGCAATCCCTTGCTCTGCGCCATTAAATACAACTGTTGTATCGCTTGCGTTTACATATGAAAAATCGAAAACAGCTTTTTTGATGGTAAATTTGATGTACTCGCTAATACCGCTATAATTTGCGTCTGGGTCTTTATCTGGCTCTGCTTTAGGGTCTGCCTTAGGTTCTGCATCCCAGAAGAATCTGATATAATATTCTCCAGCGTTTTTAATATCGGTTGTGATTTTTTTGTAAGTAATTTTGTCCCCTTTAATCGTTGCGGTGTAATATTCAATCTCATATTTGCCAAGCGCCTTAAAGAGTGTGTCAAATTTGCCCTTAAATATTTTGCCATC
>JAVVTM010000008.1:0-18567 GCA_036653655.1 Clostridia bacterium
GCACAAAAAAATTAAAAATTCAATACACTTGTTGAAATTGACGTGTTTTTTGTTGAAATTGACATACTTTTTTAAAAAAAAAGTTTTTTTTGCTAAAAAAAGTTGCAAAAAATAATTTTCAAAATCATAAAAATAGATTGAAAATTCATAAAAAATAATTTATAAAATAATAAAAAATAGATTAAAAATTGCATAAAGAACAAATAAAAATTCATAAAAAACAAATTAAAAATTACATAAAAAAAAGGCTTTCGCCTTAAAATTTTCTTTGTTAAATTTGTACTAATTAATTAAAAATATTTTTACTAACATTTATCGTTTAGCTTTAATTTTCTAAAATAACATTAACAACAAATTTTTCGCCATTTTTGCCATATTTTATTTCGCCGTTATATTTTTTAACTAAAGTTTTTACATTTTTTAAGCCATAACCGTGGTTTAGCTTATCTTTTTTTGTGGTTTCCAGCTCATCAAAATCATCACTAACGCTTTCAGCTGGGTTGCTTAACAAAACACTTAAAAAATTTTGATTTTGCTTAATGTCGATATCAATAATACGCTCACAAGAAAAACTTATATTTTTTACAGCGTCAATACAATTATCAAATAAATTGCCAATAATAACGCATAAATCAATTATATCCACCTTTAAAGATGCAAAAGCTACATTTGTATTTGTTGTAATATTGTATTTTTTAGCCTCACTAATTTTTGCGCTAAGCAACGCATCAATGCACTCCACACCAGTGATTTTTATATTTTTTGTTTTTTCAACTATGTCGCAAATTTTGTTAATTTCACTCATTGCGCCCTCAACATTTGTTGTTAGCAAATCTTTAATAGCGTATAGTTTATTTTTTAAATCGTGCATAGTTTTGCTTGCCTCAATTTGCCTGTTAGTAAGCTCAATTTGATATTCTTTTTCTAGGCTTAACAATAGCGCTTGCTTTTCAATTTGTTGTCGCTTTTCCTTTTCTTTTAAAACATAATCATAAATAAAAAACACAAGCAAATTGCTCAGCAATAAAAATAAAGCGCTAACAAAAACAAGTATTTTAATTTTTTGGGAGTCATATTTATTAACATAATCAGCCAACAAATAAAGCACGCTAAATGATGTTATTGGCAACACTATAAAAGGGACTAAAAGTTAAATTTGATACTTCAATATTTTTGTGCTTAACAAAATGTTTTACAATTCGTACAATTGCATAAACAGTAATTTTTGAAGTTAAAACTGTTTGCAAATAGATAATAACATTGCCTTTTAGTTGGTCAATTGTCATATCGTTTATGGCAGAAATTAGTGTGCCAAACAAAATTTCGCCCAAAACTGACACTAAATAAAGGCTTACACAGCACAAAACACGCTTTAACGCTGTAATTTTGAACAAAATTGAACACAATAAAATTAAAGATAAATTAATTAAAACAAAAATAATTTGATTATTAACAAAAGTAACTGATAAAACATTTATTAAAATATAAAAACTAGCCAACAATAAAAATTTGTATTTTGGCATTTCTTTCCGTTCACCAAAAATTGAGTAAAATGTTATCATATATGTAAGTTCAATAATTGATGAAAACAAATCTACAACAACTTTCATACCTATCATAAAACAACTCCAGAAATAAAAACCCTGTGTTTTTCTTTTAAATCGCAAGCAAACTTTCTGCTTGACGGGATAACAGAATTGTTATTTAACTTAATTTCACTGCCCTTAATAGACTCGATATATCGCAAATTTACCATATAGCTTTTGTGGCATTGTACAAAATCGAACTTGTCCAATTTGTCAACAAAAGTTTTGTATTTGTTGGAACATTCAATATTGCTACCATCTGCTAAATATATTGAAACTAGCCTATATGTGTACTCAATATACATTATATCTTTAATTTCAATAAGCTTTTTTTCGCCATATCTAGAAACTTCAATTTTGCTAATTTGTTTTTTAATTGTATCCATTGCCCTAATTAATTCCTTTTGCAAAACAACATCGTTAACAGGTTTTACAATGTATTGAAAAGGCCCGCTTCTTAGAGCGTCGGTAATGTAAGATGTGTAGCTTGTAACAAAAAATATTACTGCGTTTTTAGTAATTTCCCTAACTTTTTCGGCAATAGTAATGCCATTGCAACTTCCAATTTCAATATCCAAAAAAATAATTTTATATTCTTCTATGTTAGATTTTAAAAATTCTTCGCCATCGCAAAAAACATCTATGTCAAAATTATAAAACTTTTTAATCGTATTTAATATTGCATCACAACAACTTTTTTCATCATCAACAATCGCTACCCTCATTTTTACCTCATACATAAAATATCATATTTTAGTTTTTTTCGCAAGAATATTTGACCTCATTTAGAGATTATACTTTAATATTTTTTTAAATACAAAATAAATCATTTTTAAAATAGAAATAAATCATTTTTAAAATAGAAATAAATCATTTTAAAGTAGATAATAAACCGTTTTTAAATAGAAAATAAATCATTTTTTAAATAGAAAATAAACCGTTTTTAAATAGAAATAACTCGTTATAAATAATTATTTTTTATAAAAAATTGTACCGCAAAAAAACTGCGGTACAATTAATTATTTTGTGTTTTATGCTTTTAATTTTCTTTATTTTTTGCACTTTGAGCAATCATTTTTGCTTATTTTTTGCACTTTACGCATTCAAAAATTTTAATTTTGTTGTGCAAAATAATCTCTAGCATTGTAACAGATTTTGTTAAAGTTTCAACAGATTGATTGATTTTCAAAAGTCCATTAACTGGCAAATTCATAGCTACTACTTTTTGCAATTTTTCGCCTTCGGCATTTAAAATATGAGCAAGCGCTGTTTGTTCTAGCGCAATTGATTCAATCAAATCAGTTATCGCTATTTCTCTTTTTGTTGGCGCTGTTGTTGTGGTTGTGCTTGTTGTAGTAGTTGTTGTCGTAGTTGTAGTTGTCGTTGTCGTAGTCGTGGTTGTCGTAGTTGTTGTGGTGGTTGTAGTGCTAGCTGTTGTGCAAGTGCCCGTTGTTGAAGGGTCGTACAAATCGGGTAGAGCGCCAATAAACTTGTTTTCTACACCGCTTAGCCCACCAATTAAGTTGTTGGTAAAAAGCATACCTGTAATGGTTACCGCTGCAGAGTTTGTGGTTGCAAAAGGAGCAAGATAAACGCCACTAACATTGCTATTTAGCATTAATGTTTGCGCATCTGGGAAGTTAAACACAACATATTTAGCTTGAGCGCTAGTAATTGGCGCATTGTTAAATAGTGTTGTATAGTTTAATGTTAAAGATGTGCCCAAAATATTAATTACAACAGTAGAGTTGGCAGGAGCGACAATATTAATACTTGTAATTGACGCAATATTTATTAAAGCGTTATCAATAACAAAATTGTTGTATGAAGCGCTAGTGCCTGTTAATGTTAAAGTTGTGCCACTTTGCGCCACTGTGCCGTTTACAGCAAGCCCTGCCCAACCAATTGATGAACACCTTAAATAGTCATACATACCCGCTGGCGTAATCATATAGTCGTAAGTTAACGGTTGCCCGGTAACGCCATTTGCGTTTACCATAGTGTAGTTTGTAACAACTGACGTAGGCGATTTTGTAGTGTTTTGTGAAAAGTTTGTGCCACCCGTAATATTGACATTACCGCCAATATACAACGAAAACAAATACTCAGATGTGCCAACAGGTAGCGCTGCGCCAACATTGTAATTTGTTAATGTTGCGTTTTTACCAACCCAAACTCTGCCCGTTGCCGCTGCATTGCTTTGTGTGTGGTTGTTAATTGAAAAAATGTTATATTCATTTCCTAACCAAAAATTTATTGCCATTTTAACCTCCAAAAGTAAAAGTAACATTAATTGCCACTTTAGTATAAAATATGTTATAGGCAAATTATTGGTTCTAATTTTGTATGCAAAAAAAAATTTTTACATCAAAAATTATGTTAAATATGATGATAAAGGAGAATATATGAGAGTTGCAATATTAACAATGTTTAATGGTTTGTCCAACACTTATTCGCTTGTAAATGTGGTTGCTGAACAGTTAAAAATGCTGTTAGATGATGGCGTAAATGTAAAAATGCTTGTTTCGGAAAGTTGCCCGGATAGCGATAGATATGGCATTTTTTTAGACACACGCATTGAATGGATAAAAATTGTAAATAGCCGTGGCGGTGTTCCTTTTTATTGGAAAACTTACACAAAAGCAACAGACAAAATTGAAAAAAGTTTTTATGATGAAAGTGATATTATCGCAGAAGATTTTAAAAAGCATTTGGCAAATGTTGATGTGTGTATTATGCACGATATACTCTATCAAGGCGTACATCTATTGCACAATGTGGCAATTAGAAAAGCGCAACTAGCGCTAAGTAATGTAAAATTTTTATCGTTTACACACTCTGCGCCCGCCACAAAAATTGATGCGCCCTACCCAATAAATTGTATGTTTAGCGATATGCCAAATACAACTTTTATTTATCCAACAGAGTGCGGTTTGCCTGCGCTTAGCAAGCAATATGGCGTTGGCGTGGAGAAATGCGTGGCTATTAACAACAGCGTTGACACCTTAATTGGCGTGCAAAATGAAACAAAAATTATTGCGCAAAATATTGATTTATTTTCTAAAGATGTTTTGATTGTCTACCCTGCTAGGTTAAATATGTCTAAACGCTTTCATATTATTGCGCAATTTGGCGGCTTGATGAAACAATATTGCAAAAAAAATGTTGGCATAATTTTTTGCGATTTTGCCTCCGCTGATATTAACCCCGAAACCTACAAATTGATAATTAGCGATTATGGCGCGCAAAACGGCTTGGATAAAAATGATTTACTTTTTACATCAAATTGTGGCTTTGCCAATGGCGTTAAGCGAGAAACGGTTTTTGATTTGTTTGCGCTTAGCAATTTATTTATGTGCCCTTCTTATTCAGAATCGTTTGGGTTGACTGTAATTGAGGCGGCTTCAAGAGGAAATTTTATTGTGTTAAATGAGGCTGTTCCTGCATTAAAAGAAATTGGCGACAGCTTAAATGCCTATTATATGCGTTGGTCTGCACGGAATTTTGATTTTGAAACAACCGAAACTTACCACCCAAATGAACAACTTTACTACATCGAAAATGCGCAAAATATTTTAATTAAAATGCAAAATAATCCTGTAATTAACGCTAAAACTCTCGCTCGCACAAGATATTCTAACTGTTGGATTTATCAAAATCAACTTAAACCACTTTTGCAAAAATTAACACAAAAATAAATTGATAGCATTAAAATAAACATTATCCACTATCTAAAATAATTTGCTAGCTAACTAAATAATAACTTATTAACTAAAATAATTTGCTAACTAAAATAATTTGCTTGCTAACTAAAATACTAAAATACTAGCTACCTAAAATATAATATCGCTTGCTAACTAAAATATAACTCTAACTATCTAAACAAAAAATCGCTAACTATCTAAAAATATTGAACCAAAAAATTACAAATTACATACCTTATTGTAACGGCAAAAACAAACCGTTGAAATTACATACTAAAGTTGTGTAATTTATATTAGGAGGTAATTAAATGGAAGACGGCAAAGTTTGCTGTAATACTATTAATGATATTATAGAATCTGTTGCGCTAGAAGAAACTGGAATTGCGCATATATTAAACGCTGAAGGCGAAAAAATTCAAAAAGCGCTTGAACTAGCGCAAAATGTTGACGATTTGCTAAAAATAAATTGCTCGGTGCAAAACACAATAACAAACATTACAAACTTGGAGTGCGCCCTGTTTAATAAAATAAAAACCATAATAAATGTGGATTGCAACGATTGCCCCGTTGTTGAAAAGGGGTGCATTATTGTTAAAGTTTGCGTGTGCAACACAAGTCAACCGCTAGCAAATATTAGCGTTAAAATCTACAATCAAAGCTCTGTTTTGGTTGGCTCGGGCGTTACAAACACAAATGGAATTTACAGTTTGTGCGCTCTTAAAAATGGCGTTTATACGGTTGTTGTAAAAGATTTGGTAACACAACAAACACAAACTTTTACTGCTACAATTACTAACGCCGAAAAAGAAATTACAATTAAAACTTGTTTTGAACGACCTTGCGAAAACGGCATTGGTTTGTGCGTTTATGATTGCAAATCAAAACGTCCTCTCGCAAATATTGATGTTAAGCTTTACGATAGTAATAATGTTTTAATCGACCAAAAATTGACAAATAGCGAGGGCAAATACATTAAACTTGGGCTTGCTTTTGGCGTTTATCGTTTGGTTGTTACAAACACAAAGACAGGCGATTTTAAAGAAATAACTGTAACGCTAAACAGCGAAAATAGGTTTGTCGAAACTGAAGTTTGCTTTAACACTTGCATAAACAACGAGGTTAATATCGAAGGCGTTGTAACTGACCAATATGGAAAACCACTTTGCAACGCAAATGTTTTTGCGCAAGGGCTTGGCAGGCAACAAACACGCACAGATAAATGCGGTAGATACGCAATTAAAAATTTAAAAATTTGTAACGAATTTAGCATTTATGCGGTGTGCAATAATTGTAGTAGCGTGGTTTATTTTAATGGCAATCCTACAAAAAAAAGCTACAACTACAATATAAAAATCAAAATTTAACACTGCTAAATTGATGTTGCAATTAAAATTGTAAAAAATTAATTTAATAATTTTGGATTAAAAATCCTAGTTATATATAAAAAATAAAGGAGAATTTGTCAATGGGTATGCCAGTTATCGTTCCTAGCGGAACAACAAGGTGTCAAGCAATAACCGATATTATTGCATCAGTTGCATTAGAACAAACAGCGCTTTCTCACATTTTAAATGCTGAGGGCGAAAAATTACAAGCAGGTATCAAAATACCTAATATTACCAATTCAGAACTTTTGCTTTTAAACGCTTCTGTAAATGATATGGTTAATTCTGTTTCTAGGTTAGAAATGATTCTACAAATGAAATTAGAAATATTTAAAGAATGCGCTTGCAACGATTGCCCTAAAGCGTAAAAAATCTAAAATTGAGGAGTAAGTTTTGCTTGCTCCTTTTTTTTATTAATACTTGTTTTACTATGCCGTTTTTTAGTTTGCTTTAATTTTTTAGTTAGCTTAATATTTTTTAAATTACTTTAATATTTTTTCTCTTTGAAGTTTTAGTTTATTTTAATTTTTATCAATTTGCTTTAATTTTTATCAATTTACTTTAATATTTATCAATTTGCTTTAATATTTATCAATTTGCTTTAATATTTATCAATTTGCTAACATTTTTAGTTTGCTTTAATGTTTTTTAATGATTGACAATTTTTGGCATTAAAAGTACAATAATATTAATTAAAAAATTGTGAGGTTATTATGGCTTGGTATTTTTGGTTAATTATTGTTGTTATTGCATTTGGTATTGGTATCCCTGCGGGTATTTTTATTGATAAACTTGGCATTAAAATGTATTACAAACGCCTAACTGGCAGTGCTTCGGGTGGTGCTTCAATTGCTCAACGGGCGCTAAAATTTGATAAAGATAACCTTCAACTTAAGCAAGCAGATGTCGTTTTTGTTGGCGATTCTATTACAGAAGGCTACAATTTAGAAACTTATTTCCCTAACAAAAACTATGTTAACAGAGGCATAAGTGGCGATAAATCTGGCGGAGTTTTAAACAGAATTAATTCTAACGTCATTGCGCTAGCGCCAAAAAAAATTGTTTTGCTAATTGGCACAAACGATATGCACGACAATATTAGCGCAACACAAGTGTTTGAAAATACTAAAGCTACAATATTAGAAATTTGTTCAAATTTGCCTCAATGCGTTGTCTTTGTTGAGGGCATTTATCCTATTAATGAAAATATGGACGGCTACTCTCGTGGGCTAGAACTTAACAAAAAGTTTTGCCAAGTTAACGCAAATTTAGCTGCGCTTGCTAATGGCAAAAACATCATTTATATTGATACATATAACGCACTTTTGGACAAAACAAACAACTTAACACCTGCCTACACTCGTGATGGTTTGCATCTATTGCCTGCTGGTTATGATGTTGTTACAAAATTATTAACAAAAGCATTAGACAAATAATCGTCTAAATATAATCTGTGCAAAAATATTAGACAAATAATTGCCTAAATATAATCTTTAACAAAAGTATTAGACAAATAATTGCCTAAATATAATCTTTAAAAAAGATTAGACAAATAATTTTGCATATTTTAAAATTATAACCGCTTTGTTTTTACAAGTTTTTTATCAAGCCAAAGTTGCTTTTTAGCCATTTTTCTGCTGTTTTGTAATTAGGATAAATTTGCGCAACCTTGCGCCAAAATTCCTTTTGGTGGTTTTTAAATTGCAAATGACAAACCTCGTGCGCAACAACATAATCAACCACAAACATTGGGCACATAACAAGCCTCCACGAAAGTTTTATATCTTGTTTTGCGCTACAACTGCCCCACTTGCAACGCGCGTTAGTAAGCGAAAAAGTTGCAAAATTTGCGCCAATATTGCTTGCGCATAGTTGTAATCGCTGTTGTAAAATTTGTGTAGCTTGCTGTTTGTACCACTTTATAAAGTAATTTTTTGCATTGTTTTGATACTTGATTGGCGCATACAATTTGCTTTCCGAAAAAATAATCTCTTTAATATTTGCAAACTCTAAGGTGTAATTTTTGCCCAAAAACAAAACTACATCGCCATTTTTGTATTCAGTTTCGGCGTATTTAATGTTGTTTGCGTTAACAATCTGTTGTTTTTGCTCAATCCACTTTTGCTTGCTTGCAATTAACCTAAAAATAGTTTCATCTTTAGTTAATTTTGGCGCTCTTACAATCAGTTGCGCTTGGTTGTTTATTATTAAAGCAATCGACTTGCGTTTGCATCTTATTATTTTTGTTGGCTCAATCATTTATCTCCAATTTGCGCTATTATTTTAAAATTGATGTATTTTAACAACCTTTGCAATCAACAATATAAACTTGCAACACCCTATCAAAAACAGTTAATTTACATTAAAAACTTTTGCAATATTAGCAATAATATTAGCCATACAACTAAAAATTAGCGCTATTATTTGCCAATTCTGTTATCAATAACTTCTTTCATCGCCTTATGCAATGAATATTCATAGGTGTAAGGGGTGTCGCATTTTGCGCGGAAAATCATAATACCGCCCAAATCCATATCTATTGCGGTTAAAGTTTTATCACGAGTCATTGCAAAACCATTTACAAAGCCGTCGCTAGTAAAGCGCTCTACTGTTTTGTCGGGTTGCTCCTCGCCGTAATCGTAATCTCTAACAATGTTGCCCCACTTGCCCAACTTGTCGTTGTACACTGGCCAAGCGCTACCTGTTTTGTTTGCAACTCTGCCATATGTTGGGATACCTAGCATAATTTGTTCCTTTTTAAAGCCTGCTTTTATTGTTCGATAAGCCGAAGCGTAACCGCCAATAAACATATTGCAATGGTCGCCACGGTCATCAAATAAGTCATATGTCATTAAATTTACATGGTTGATTGCTTTTATCGCATCTTTAGAAAAATATATACCCCAAGGTGGCAATGCAACCGAAACTTTTGTAAATTTTGCGGTTTCGATAACCAACTTATCATACATATCCCACTGTGGTTGTTTGTGTGGATATTCCCAATCGTAATCAATGCCGTAAAGCGCATATTTTTCTACAAACGCTTTAACATTTGCGTTCCATTTTTCGCTATTTGTGCGCAACATGTTTGCAACTGTATCGTGAAAATCCATTCCTTCAACTGCCTTAATTGGGTTGAACATAATAGTGCACCAAATGTTTATTTGCCTGCCACTATTTTTTATAATATATTTTAATGCGTCCAACGATTTTGCAAAATTTTCTTCGCCATTGTTGAAAATTATATTGCAATCGTTATCAATACTAACGCAATTAAACGCAATAATATCTGTTATTACATTAAAATATCCTGTAAATCCCGGGTCATCTTTTTTTGCAACAATCTCGTTAATGCCAGTTTCTTTGTTGTAATCCATTGTACAATAATCGGTAACCATAAATTTTTTATCTCTTTTTGCTTGATTGTAAACTTCTAAAGAAGAAATTTTAACATCGCCTCTATTTTCCACAATCATTATCTTTAATTTGCTTGCTTTGGTTGGCTCAATATAGCACGTTCTTAAACGCATAATCCTATCTTGCTCATAAATCATTTTCCATTTGTCGCCCTCAAAAGCGTAAAGGCGAAACTTGTTGACGGCGTCGCTTTCTTCCCTCAAAACAACCGTATTAAAATCAATCTCTTTGCCAAAATCAATTTCTGCAGTGTGATAATGCAAATCGTGCGTTTTCCAAACAGTTTTGATGTTGCCATCAACAAGCGCTTTTCCATTGCCATTGTTGCTTGTTGTAACTGGCTTTTTATAAGCCAAATTTTCCTCAGGATACATCCCCGTTGTATCAATTGGCACATCTTTCATTGCGCCACTATTGCACCCAACAAGACAACTTGTCATAACAATTGCAATTAGCGCTATGGCTAAAACAAATTTAAACTTTTTCATTAATTTCTCCTAAAACTTAACATATTAATTAAATTGTAACACGCTTTTTTATAATTTGCAAAACATTTTTTATTAAAAGTTTTTGTACAAATATTTTTTAGCTAAACTCAAACTCAATTAGTTTTTATTTAATTTAATTTACTCAATTTTGTTCGATTATATTTATCAATTTTATTTTATTTGATTAGCAATATTTATTCAATTTTGTTTGCTATCCATTTATTTTATCTTGATAAACTTTAACATAATCAACAACAAATTGTGATGTCCTAAACTTGCCACTGTTGTTTTCTATTTCGCCCGACCAACAAAACTTGTTGTTAGGATTAGCTGGGTTTGCGTTTTGCCCCGCAATTTCAACAGATAAAATAATAAATTGCTCCACTTGAGAATTGCCCAACCAGCTTGTACTCCAACTTTCCAAACCGTTAATATAAAAAACATAGCCATCTTTTGTCCAACGCACGCCATAGGTGTTAAATTCGTCATATATATCATTTTCCACTTTATAAAAGCCCGATGTTGTACTTTTGTGATTATCTGCGTAGCCATCAGTGTGTAGCGTGTGAAAAACAGTGTTTTTTAGCCTTAATCCCGATTTTTTATCGTTAAAATAGGGCGTTTCTAAAATGTCAATTTCCGTACCGTTTTTGCCATCGCCTGTTATCTCGCCAATTTTATCCGCTTGCAACCAAAAAGCCGACCACAACCCTTCCGCCTTTGGCGCTTTGCACCTAATTTCAAAATAGCCATACTTAAACTCGTTAATGTTGTTGGTATTTATCATTCCTGTGTACCAACCTGCGCCATACTTGCCGTTTGGCAAAAATTCGGTAGTTATCAAAAGGTTGTCGCTGTCAAATGAAACCTGCTGGCTATCCCAATAACCACCACGCCTAATGTGTGGAGTTTTGTTGTTGTTATATTTTTCAGTAGTCCATTTAGCAGTATCCAGTTTGCCCGTGTTAAACTCATCTTCAAAAACCAATTCCATACCGCTTAAATCAATTTTTGCGCCCATCTTTGGCGTTTTTATGCACCCAATTAATGCGCTACAAAACAAAAACATAAGTAAAATTGTAGCGGTAATTTTTTTATATTTTATTTTCATTATTCTCCTTAACGTAATAGTTTTTGCAATTTTTAATTTATTAAAATATTTTTTTTTGATAAAACTATGATTTTCAATTTATTAAAATATTGTTTCTTAATTGATAAGACTATTATTTTCAAATTTATTAAAATATTGTTTTTTGATAAATAAGACTAATATATTTTAATATATATCTAAAAAAATATATTTTCTAATTTATATATTAACATTAACTATCACTATTGTCAAATTTTATAAGTTAAGGCGCATAAAAATTGGACAAATTAAATTTTAAAGTTACACTTAATTTTAATAAAACAATTTTATTGACATGTTCTTTTACTTGTGTTATAATATATATATAAATATTGATTATAACTTTGTTGAAATAATAGTAAAATAAATAATGTTTTGTTACAAAATATTAAGGTGATTGTAAATTAAAAATGTTATATAATATTGTTGTAATTAAGCGCTTGCAAAAATTTTTACATACTGCAATATTTATGCGCAACAACGCCTAAATTGCCAAAGTACTACTCTCATTTTGCTAAAGGAAGATTATGGAAATTATTAAAGTTGAAAATTTGTACGCTAAATATTCTAAAAAGCTTGATTACGCAATAAGCGACATCAATTTGGCAGTAAACGCTGGCGAAATTGTTGGGTTGTTGGGCGCAAACGGCGCAGGTAAATCTACAACATTAAAGTGTTTGACAGGTATGCTTGAGGCTACTTCTGGCGATATAACAATTTGTGGCAACCCACTAAAAACGCAACCGCTAAAAGCAAAACAATGTTTTTCTTTTGTATCAGATAATCATGCGGTGTTTTTAAAAATGACGGGCTGGCAATATCTCAATTTTATGGCAGATGTTTACGGCGTTAACGCTCAAACCCGCAAGACGGTTTTTGACACGCTTGAAAAAAAGTTTAATTTGGGCGACAGTATTAACAGTTTAATTGGCGGTTATTCGCACGGTATGAAACAAAAAATTTGCATGATGGGCTCTCTTGTCCATTCGCCAAAATTGTGGATACTAGATGAACCAATGCTAGGGCTCGACCAACCCACTATGAATTCCGTTATTAGCTTAATGAAAAAGTATGCGGCGCAAGGTAATTCTATTTTGTTTTCTTCGCACAATCTTGATGTTGTTAAAGCGCTATGCGACCGTGTTATCGTAATTGAAAAGGGCAAAATTATAGCGGATATTAACATAGCAACAGCGCTAAAAGAAAATGAAAGTTTTGACTTAAAAAATTACTTTAGCAACAAAAATGAAAATGATATTGAAGATAATTTTGAAGATGACATAGTTTTAAACAAAGATGATTTGCCAAATAATGACAATTTTAACAATTAAAAATGCGCAAAACATCTGATGCCCTCACAACAACCGTAAGTTTTGCACAGAAGGAAAATATGATAGGAGTACTGCTTAAAAAACAATTTAATGAAAGTTTTGTTAGCCTAAAGCATAAAAATAAAAAAGTAGATGTTTTGGGGGTTGTTTTGTCATTGTTTTTAACTGTCGCAATAGTAAGTTTAGTGCTTTTGGTTTTTTCTAAGTTTTTTAAAGTTTACAGTAATATCAAAATTAACGGCGAGCTAAACATTAAAGCAAGGCAATTTGAAATGCTTGCAATAATTTATTTTGTAATTTTTTTACTGTCAATTTTTAGTGGCGCAAAAGCAATCAATTTTGCTGTATTTGAAGCTGATGACTTAAGAATTTTAATGGTTTTACCAATAAAATCTACTACTCTGTTTTTTTCTAAAATTTTTTGGATTTATCTTAAGCAAGTTTTTATTAGCATTTTTACAATAATACCAATCAATATTTCTTTTGCATTAGTTGCGCCACAAGGCGCAGTTTATTATGTAATGACAGCGGTTATGTGCTTGATTTTTCCTCTGCTAACGCTAATTGTTTCCTCTGCGTTAAGTTTGCCAATGTTTTACTTTAAGCGTTTTGTGCAAAATAAATATTTGATGAGCCTAATTTTTGTTACGGCAATTTTGGGCGTTTTGTTTTGGGGATATTCGCAAATTTTGCAATTTATAAAACAAATTATAATCTCGGGGGATATCGCTTTTTTCTTTAGCGAAAAAGTTATGTCAACCATTATAAAAACCACCGCCTATTTAGCGCCTGCCAATTTTATAGCTAATGCGCTTGTAGGCATTGATGTGGGCAAAAATTTGGCAATAATTTTGTTGTTTGCAGTAATTGGCGCAACTGCTGGCGGTTTTATTGTCAATTCACTTTTTTCATCGGCAATAAAAATGCGCGCAAAAACAAATATAAAGCCACTTTTCAATTTGCAAACAAAAATAGTTAAACAACATTCGTTGCTTTCCGCATTATTAATTAAAGAATTTTACAATATTTATCGCACGCCTGACTACACTTTTTCTTATTTTTCAACAGCGATAATTATGCCGTTAATGGTGTATTTTTGCATTGGCATTGGCAAAGATTTGCTACAAACATTAATTTTTATTGAAAGCAATTTTGAACTTGCAATTTTTATTGTGCTAATGTTTAGCGTGCTTACAAACACTTTTTGCGCAACAAATATTAGCCGTGAGGGCAACACTTTTTATACAATGAAAACAATGCCAATTAGTTTTAAAAGCATTGTCTTTTCAAAAATTTTGTTTTGCTCGGCAATTTCTGCGTTAACTATCGCTGTAAGTTGCATTATCGTATTGTCGCTTGGCTACACAACAGCGCTAGAAACATTGTTTTTGTTTGTGGTTGCCATTTTAATTAGCGAGGCGCAAATTTGTTTTGCCACCCGTAAAGATTTTAACAACCCAACATTTAATGATGATGGCGAAGTGAAAGAAAGCAACAGCACTATTTCTATTGTTATTGTGTTAGGGTTACTAACGGCAATACTTTTGGGCGGATTAAATTTGTTTATTTCTGTTTTTTATGGCGCAAAAGGTGGCAACTCAACAGTTGTTGCAATGCTTACGCTTATGTTTGCAAGCCTTGCAATTTTTGCTGGGGCGGTTGCCTACTTGTTTGTTGGGCTTGACAAAAAATATATTAAATTGAGCGAGGGGATTAATTTATGAAAAAGAAAATTATTGCGCTAATGGTTGTTATTCCTTTAATCTTTATGTTTGCAATTTATTCTTCAAGTAATATTGTTGGCATTAGCGTGGATATTCCTGCGCATTCAATCAAAATTTGTTCTGAGGCGCAAAACGGCGTTATTCAGTTTAATATGGCAGAAAGCAATGATGTTTTTATTACTGCCGAAGTGCTACCTGTTAAGGCAAAAAATAGAGGCTACTCTTTAAAAATTGATCCTTTAGAGGGCACAACGCAGTGCAATTTAAAAATTGATGAAGCCAGCGGAAAGCTAAGCGCACAAAGCGTTGGTCAGGCAAAAGTTACTGCCGTATCAAAAGACGGCAACTTTACCGATAGTATTATTGTGCACGTGTCTAGCAGTAAAGCGTTAGATTTTGTGCCTGTTTTAAATGGTTTTGATGCAAAAATAAATGAAGTTAGCGGGCAAGATTTTCAATACGAAGTTGATTTGCCAAGCGATGTTAAAGCTTGTAGGCTTGTTTGTAACGCCTTGCCAAACAACATTGCGCAGGCAGAAGTTGAACTTTCTTCAAGCAATAACAATGTTGTTTCTATCAATGATGTTACTGGCAAAATTTGCGCAAACTTAAGCGGTAGCGCAATAATCACCGCAAAATTAAAAAATGGCATTAATGGCGATATTGTTAAAAAAATTAAATTTAATATTACAAAAATACAAACTGCCTCAAATTTGGCAATCAATGGCGCTTCGTTGGGCAAGGTTTTTGCGCAAGTAGGCGAAAATCAAATTACTTGTTTTGTGGAAAATTTGGTTGACACTAACAAAATTATTTTAAGTGGTGGCGATATTAAAGATTATCGTTTTGAGGCTGTTGACGGAGTTTTAAGCCAACATAAATTGATAATTAATTTGTTTGATAATCATAGCGACAGCATTAATTTTAGTTTGAAAATAGAGGGGCAAACTACTCCGCTTGCAGTGGAAATTGCCTTTGCAAATTACTATTTTGATGTTTTTAACAGCTATCACACATCAACAGATAACGAAGTTAAACAAAAACTAAACACAAAAATTAAATATATTGCAGAGGAAAATTTGCACGATAGCGCCGTTGCTTTTAATTGGAGCGTAACAAATGGCAACGTGTTAAAAATTGTCCCTTCTGGCAACAGTTGCGTTGTTGAGGCTGTTGGCATTGGAAGCAGTCAACTTACTGTTGAAGCAATGAAAAACGGCATTTTACTTTCAAAAATTACGGTGGAAAAATCCGTTAGCGTTGTACAGCCTATTAGCTCAGTTTTATTTGGCGAAAATGCTAAAACCTATGGCATAGCCAATACTCTTGCGCTTGGAAATTACGAAGTTAAAAACAATAGCTATGTTGCGGTCAAGCCAAAACTCGATTTGCAACTTAACACAAACAACACCTTTACAAATTACACTGGTGGCGATATTGTTTTTGAAAGTAGCGATACAAATATTATGAAAGAATACATTACTCTTGACGGCTTAAAGCTGGATATTAAATCTTGCGGTGTTGCAACGCTTAACGCCAAATGGAAATACGCTAGTTACTTTAATGAAGATGTTAGCGCCTCAATTAAAATTAATTGTGTTAAAGATGGCGTTAATGTTACCAATTACGATTCCTTAAAAATGGCTACCGAAGGTGGCAAAGCGGTTGTTATCCAAAACGATATTATGTTGGGCAAGCAAAACGCCACCACTGATGAATTGTTAGCTATGGCAAAAACTATGCCCACAACTTACAATTGGAAGTACTATCAAAACAATGGTCAAACTCGCCCAAATGTAAAGTATTTAATCGAGTTTAAAAACAATGTTTACGGCAACGGCAACACAATTAACGCCGATTACATTACTCAAGCAAAAGATAACGTTGGCAATCCAAAGCTTTTTAACGGTCCGCTAAATTTTGTTGCAATTTCTACCGCAGCCGTTAAAGCGCAAGATAACATTGCCTTTCTTGTGCGCACCAATGATGTGCTTATTGACAATGTGGTGTTAAAAGGTTGCAATGATGAAAGCCTTTACGAAAATGGAAAATTGAATTTATCTTGTCTTAACTATGTTGGTACAACTTTAGAAATAATGAGTAACGCCACCGTATTAAACAGTAGGATTAGCAACGGCAGAAATGTTGCGCGCATATTTGGTGGCAGTACAACCAACAACACACCTATTGTGGCAAACCCAAAAGAAGTTAATGTCGCTAACGAAAAGATTACTGTAAAAATTGAAAGCTGTATTATGTCAAATGCGCGTGAGTTTATTGTAAAAATTGGCGCAAACCGCGCAGTATTGGCAACTGGCGTGTGCAACGAAAACTTTAAAGTTGCAACGCTAAACGATGTTAACGGAAAGCCTTACAACCAATTTGAAAACCACTTGCAAGACAAATACTTTACAGAAAACTACTTGCTCACTGATGTTACATTAAAAAATTGCGCTCTTGCAACTTCTGGGCTGTTTGCAATTGGTATGGAAACACATTTTAGTGGCGAAATGCTTGGCGCAAAAAGCGCATTTTCAACTTGGGATAGCGTTGCATCAACCTCTTTTGCCACAGCGTTGAGGCTTGAGGGCGATGTTAAATTTTACGATTGGAAAACAATAGAAAACATAGATAGCTCCACACTTATTGAAACAAGTGGCGATGTTAAAGACTTTTTAAAGCTTGACATTGGGCAAATGCTAAGCAAGGTTTACAAAACTGGTGGCGACAGCTACAAAAACTTGCTTGATACTTATCAAAACAACAATTATATCCACGGCGGTATTGCGGTTTATGGTGGTGGTTACAACTACGCCAATTTTGATTTTACAAAATTTAATGGCGAAAAGTTTAACAACTATCAAATAAACATTTCTATTTTAGCCGAAGGCATAACCGACCAAAATGACCCTTTGTATTCGCAAGGCACAATGCTACCTGCCGCTGCCGGGAAACAAGATTTCAAGTTTTTTATGTACGGTGGCAACTCGCAAAACAATTATCAAAATCAATACGAAGCGTTGAGTAACGGCTCTGCTTACAGTTGGATTGCGCCTGCTAAAAATTAAACTACATTGTTGATAAAATATTATAATATTAATAAAATAAATATATTATAATCATTATAGTAAATATATTATAATTATTATAGTAAATATATTATAATTATTATAGTAAATGTATTATAATCAATAATGTAAAATGTATAAATCATATAGAATATAAAATATAAAATACAAATTATAAACATACAAAATATAAAATATAAAATATAAAATATATAACAAATAAAAACAAACAAACAAAAATGTAACCAAAATATGTTTTGAGGGAAACAGCTAACGCTAATTGCATAAGGAATTTTATAAGCAAAAAGCAAAAACAAAATTGTATCAAGGCAAAAACAAAATCGTATCACGGCAAAAGTGTTAAAATTTTGGTTACAAATAATTGAGGTAGGAGAAAAAAATGGAAAAGAAAAATCACGGGTTAAAAATTACTTTAGTAGTACTAATGTGCGCAATTATTGTGATTGGGTGCGCAGGGCTCATTTTTGGAGCTCTAATTAAAAAACCTCACGAAATTTTTATTTCGTTTAAAGACACCAATGGCGCAATTTTCAAAGAGGAGAAGTTGGATGAAAAGGAAGTTAAAAAGGAAAACTCCACTTCAGAAAACGCTGTTTTAGATTATGCCCCAACAAAAGACGGCTATGTTTTTAAAGGCTGGTTTGTTGATACGGAACTTACTCATCAATTTGACAAAAACGATTTAGTTGTAGGCTCATTAATTCTTTACGCTAA
>JAVVTM010000009.1:0-17177 GCA_036653655.1 Clostridia bacterium
ATAGTTTGCAAAGATAGAGTAGGAGGGATTTGGAGTGAAAGTTACTTTTGTGTGCACAGGCAACACTTGTAGGTCGCCAATGGCGGAGTATTTGTTTAAACAAGAGTTTCCTAATTGGGAAATTGCCTCTTGCGGTATTTCCACTTGCAATGGCGCGCCGATATCGCAAAATGCAAAAATTGTGTTGGAAGAATTGGGCATAGATTCGTCAATGCACAAATCGCAAGTTGTTACCAAACAAATGATTGAAAGCAGTGATGTTGTGGTTACAATGACAGACAACCACAAGCAAATTTTAAAAAGCGTTTTTGGCGATTTAAAAAATGTTTATAGCTTTAAAGATTTTTGCGGGGAAGATTTAAACGACCCGTACGGTTGCCCAATAGAAACATATAGGTTTGTAGCTACAAAATTAATTGGGCTTGTTAATGTATTCAAAAATAAATATAGTAACAAATAAGACAGCTAGCAAAAAAATAAGATAGTCTATATATAATAAAATATAATAGTACATAAGTATAATAGCAAAGCATTGCAATAAGTTAATAAAATGTGTTGCGATAAGTTAATAAAAAGCATTATCACATATAACATAAAAAACATTACAACATATTGCATAAAAAGCATTGCATCTCAAGCAAAAAAGTAAATGTTTAGTAAAGAATGTATGAAAAAAGTTAAATAAAGTTTGTTAATTAATAAACTTTTAAAACTTATTGATTTTGTTAAAGTTGTAGGGTATAATGGTAAATAGGGTGGAAAAAATGAAAATAGTTATTGGTTGCGACCATGGTGGTTTTAATTTAAAAGGTAGTATTATAGAATATCTAAAAGCCAACAATTACGAAATATGTGATTGTGGCACTTTTTCTACCGATTCTGTTGATTATCCCGATTATGGCTTAGCTGTTGCCGAAAAGGTAGCGAGCGGGCAATTTCCTAAGGGGATTATTTTATGTGGCACTGGCATTGGCATTTCTATTTGCGCTAACAAAGTTAAGGGCGTTAGGGCTGCGCTATGCCACGATTTATTTACGGCTGAGGCTTGCGCAATGCACAATAATGCAAATGTTTTAGCAATAGGTGGCAGGATTGTAACTCCCGTTCAAGCTGTCGCTATTGTTGATAAATGGTTAAACACTCCTTACGAGGGCGGTAGGCACGACAAGCGATTACAAAAAATGAAAGAAATTGAAGATAAATATTTTAAATAGGGAGCGTACTGATGAGTAAAGTTTTTATTATGGAGCACCCTCTTATCCAACACAAATTGAGTATGATGAGAGATGAAAACACCACAAGCAAAGATTTTAGAGAACTTTTAGAAGAAATATCCCTTTTAATGGCTTATGAAGTAACAAGAGATTTACCATTAAAAGATGTGGAAATTACAACCCCAATTTGCAAGACAACTGCAAAAATGGTTGATGGAAGAATGATTGGCGTTGTGCCAATTTTGCGCGCAGGCTTAGGAATGGTTAACGGCATACTAAAATTAGTGCCAGCAGCCAAAGTGGGGCATATTGGTTGTTATCGTGATGAAACAACGCACGCACCAAAAGAATATTATTGCAAATTGCCAATTGATGCCGAACAGCGTGAAATTATAGTGGTAGACCCAATGTTAGCTACTGGCGGAAGCGCAATAATGGCGCTAAATTTTATTAAAGAACGAGGCGTTACCAATATGAAATTTATGTGTTTGGTGGCTGCGCCAGAAGGGCTAAAGGCGTTGCAAAAAGCGCACCCAGATGTTGATATCTATTGTGGCGCATTAGATGAAAAATTAAACGACAATTGCTATATCGTACCCGGTTTGGGCGATGCTGGCGACAGGTTGTTTGGAACTAAATAAAGCAAATAAAGAAAATAAAGAAAATAAAAATTTAGTAAAAATTAGGATACATTAGATATTTCATAATGCTAAATAACAATTTAGTAGGGATAAAATAGAGAGTTAATAAGGATATAATTATGATAGAAAATGTTATTACATCAATTTTGGAAGCAGAAAAGCAAGCAGAAGAAACCATAAAGCAAGCGGGCGTTGTTGCCAAGGAGCAGGTTTTTAAGGCGGAAGCTGAAGCGCAAGAAATTGTAAAAAACAACGAAAAAGAAATTAGTACCACTTTTAAACGCGCTATGATTAGCGCAGATAGCGACGCGCAAAAATTGTGCAAGATTATTGATGAAGTCGGTCAAAAAAAAGCAGAAAAAATTATTAGCAAAGCGGAGCAAAACACTCCAAAAGCTAAATCTATTATAATTGGGAGGATAGTAAGCAAATATGGCAATTGCTAAAATGAGCAAACTTACACTTGTTGGCTATACTCCAGAGCGTAAGTCTTTATTAAAAAAGTTTCAAAAATTAGGTTTTGTACAAATTGAAAAAACTGTTGATATCGAAAACACAGTTTCTAAAAATATAGACTCTGCCGATGTTTTGTTACAAAAAATAGCAAGATTAGAATTTGCTTTTAACCTTCTTAAAAACCAACGCATTAAAGCGTTGAAGCTTGCTAAACTAAAAATGTTGCAGTATGAAGTGCCAAAAAAAGCTATGTTTGCATTAAAGCCAGAAATTAGTTTTGAAGATTTTTTTGCTAGCGACACTTTAGAACAAGAGGCAGATGTCAATTTAAAGCTATTAGAAAGTTATAACAATCAAATTGTCGATTTGCGTTCTAACGAAGTAAAGTTAATTAGTTTAAAAGAACAACTAAAGCCATACGCAAATTTTACGCAAAACTTTAGTTTTATCAAAAGCACAAAATCAACTACTGTTGGTTTGGGTTTTGTTTCTAGCAACAAAATTGAAATTGTAGAGCAACTTGCAGGCGCATACGAAAATGTTTTTATCGAAAGTTATCCTTGCGGACAAGCTACCGCCGTAACTTTTGTTTGTTTGCCAGAAATGAAAGAAGAAATTTTAGAAAAGCTTGCCGAAGCAGATTACTCGCCTTGCAGTTTTAATTTTGATTGCACAGCGCAACAAAAAATTGACGAGTGCAACCAACAACTTTCCGAAATTGAACTTCAAAAAAACAAGATTGTTGGCGATACAATGCTTTTAGAAAAAGAAATACCAACTTTCCAACGCTTGTACGATTATTATAATATCGAATTGCAAAAAACGCAGGCGGAAGAAAACTTTAAATACACAGGTTCTACATATGTTTTGGAGGCGTGGTTGCCCGAAACTGAAAAAGAAAACATTGAAGAAAAATTGAATTCAAGCAAATTAGCGCTTTATTTTACAATAAGAGGCGTGATGGAAGGCGACAATGTGCCAACGCTTGCTGTTAATAACGGCGTTGTTACTCCGTATGAAAGCGTTACAAATATGTTTACAGCGCCAGCTTATGGCGAAATTGACCCTAACTGTTTTGTAATGATGTTTTTTACGCTGTTTTTTGGCGTAATGGTATCTGATGCTTGCTATGGCTTGATTTTAACAATAATTACCGGTGTTATTTTAATGAGGCAAAAACCTCAAAAACACCAATCTCCACTAATCAAAATTTTATTTATGGGCGGGCTTTCAACTTTTGTTTGGGGCATTATGTTTGGAGGCTATTTTGGTATGTCAAGCACCGATTTTTCTTGGATACCAGCGCCAGTGCTATTTAATCCTATCGAAAAACCAATTAATATGATGGCGTTAAGTTTAATATTAGGCTTGATTCAAATGCTATTTGGCTTGGGCGTTAATATTTACGCTATGTTTAAAAACAAAAAACCGCTTGACGCTATTGGCTCATTTTCGTGGTATTTTGTTATTGCGGGTATTGTTTGCGTAGCGCTTGCTAAAAACACTGCTTGGGTTAAAACCACTGGTATTGTTTGCTTGGTTTTGGGCTTTGCAATGATGATGTTTGGCGGTGCGTTGCACAAAAAAGGTTTTAAAATTGTTGGTGGCGCTCTTGGCAGTTTGTATGGAGTGGTCAACTTCTTTAGTGATTTGCTAAGCTACACAAGGCTGTTTGGTTTGGGGCTTGCTACCGGCGTTATCGCAATGGTATTTAACAAAATCGCAACAGTAATGTTTGATTTAATACCGGTTGTCGGTTATGTTATTGGCGCAGTTATTTTGCTTGTTGGGCACGTGTTCAACATCGCAATTAACACTTTAGGCGCTTATGTACACAATTCTAGGTTACAATTTGTCGAGTTCTTTGGCAAATTTTATACAGGTGGAGGTAAATTATTTGCGCCACTTGGCTCAAATACAAAATATTACGAAGTAGTAAAAAAAGTAGGAGGACAAAATGACTAACGGAGTTTATATTGCTTTATTTGGCGCAGCTATCGCTGCACTATTATCTGGTTGTGGTAGCGCAATTGGTGTTGGTATTGCTGGTCAGGCAGCAGCAGGTGTTACAGCGGAGGACCCAGATAAGTTTTCTAAAACATTGATTTTGGAATTGTTACCCGGCACTCAAGGTATTTACGGTTTAATTGTTGCGTTTATTGCATTTTTAAAAGTAGGTATGTTTGGCACGCTTGTTGAGCTTTCAACCGCTCAAGGTTGGGCTATATTTGCTAGCTGTATGCCAATGGCTGTTGTAGGTTTAATTTCTGCAATATATCAAGGCAAATCTGCCGCATCTTGTATCGCATTAGTTGGCAAAAGGCCAGAGGCTTCAGGTAAAGGTATTACAATTACAGTAATGGTAGAAACTTACGCATTGCTTGCATTGTTGATTTCTTTCTTGGGTATTTTCTTGGCAATCAAATAAGGTGAAAAATGAATAGTAAAGAAGCATTAACACAAAAAATTATTTCTGATGCAGGATTGCAAGCAGACGCTATAATTGCAGAAGGCACTAAAAAGGCGCAAGCTCTTTTAGATGTCGCTAATGCAAAAGCTACGGCATTTAAAGCCGAGCGTATGGCTAAATTGCAACCTACTGTTGATGATATTATCGCGCGCAGTAAAACTGTTGCCAATCTTGATTCACAACGCTACATTTTGGGGCAGAAAAAAGATTTAATTGACAAAGTTTTTGCAGGCGCATTGCAAGATATTAACAATATGGATAAAAAACAATATTTAAGTATTATTGCAGGTATGATAAAATCTAACGCAGAGGACGGCGATGAAGTTGTTGTTTGTGAAAAGGACAAAAAAGTTATTACAAAAGCTTTTATTGATGAGCTAGCTCACAGTATTGGCAAAAAAATAACTTTATCAAAAGAAGTTGGCAATTTTGACGGCGGAATAGTTTTATCTTGCAAGGGTTATGACAAAAACTTAACCTTAGAGTTAGAACTTGAAGTGTTGAGAGAAGAAATTGAAACGGAAATTGCAGGTTTATTGTTTGAGGAGAAAGTTAATGGCTAATAGTAGTTTGGTTTACTCAAATGCACGAGTTAAAGCAATGGAAAATTCTCTTTTAAGTTTAGAAAAGATTACACGTATGATGTACGCTGAAACCTTAGAAGACGGCATTAAAGTGTTGTACGAAAGCAATTATGGCGGTACAACTTTAACTAATGCAAACGATTATGAAACGCTTTTAAAAAATGAGGAAACAAAACTATCAAACTTTTTAATTGAAGCAATGCCAAAAAATAGCGGATTAGAAATTTTTATTGCAAAACTAGATTATCAAAACGCTAAAGCGTTGTGCAAGGCAAAATATTTAAAGCTAGATGATGCGCAATTTATGATGGCATCACAAGGCTTTTTAAATATTAACACTTTAAAAGAGGCAATATTTACCGATTCTTATGGCAATTTGCCAGCGCCTATGCAAACCGCTTTAAAAGAAATTGATAACAATTTTATTACGGGCGATAAAAGCGCAAAATTTGTTGATGTTCAATTAGACCGAGCAATGTTTAAAGAGTTGTTGTCGCTTGTAAAGCGCGCAAAAGCAAAAAGCATTAAAAAATATGTTGTCGCAAGCATTGATTTTGCAAATATTGGTTCGTTTTTAAGGTGCAAACGCATTGGCGCTGAAGTAAAATATTTTAAATCTATGTTTATTGAGGGCGGAGAGTTAGATTTGTACGATTACGATGCCGTTTACGACCAAAACGTTGATGCTTTTGCTGAAAAATTTAGGTTCAGTTTTTATGGCAAAATGTTGGGGCAAGCCGTTGAAGAAATGAAAAAAACAAACAGTTTAGTAAATTTTGAAACAATGCAAGACGATTTTTTACTTGATTTGTTTAAAGATGACAGGCACGATGTTTTTTCTATCGCTCCAATAGCTGGTTATTTTATCGCTAAAAAAACCGAGCAAAAAGTTATTAGAATGATTTTAGTTTGTCTTAAAAACAAAGTTGACAAACAATTAATAAAACAAAGGTTGCGTGAGATTTATGCTTAAAACAGGTAAGATTGCCGTAATTGGCGATAAAGATTTAATACTTGCCTTTAAGGCTATTGGTATGGATGTTTTTTCGGTTAATAATATTGAAGAAACAGAAAAAGTTATTAAAAAACTTGCAAAAGAATACGCAGTTATTTTTGTTACAGAAGATATTGCAATTAATGCGCAAGATATTATTGTAAAATATAAAAATAAACCTTATCCAGCTATCATTCCAATACCATCATCAAATGGTACAAACGGGTTTGGAATTGATGGAATAAAAAAGGATGTAGAAAAAGCTGTTGGTACAGATATTCTATTTAATAGAGAGGATTAATATGCAAGAAAAAGGTAGAATTTTAAAAGTTTCTGGGCCATTAATAGTGGCAGAACACATGTCAGATTGTAGAATGTTTGATGTGGTGCGAGTTAGTGAAAAAAAATTAATTGGCGAGGTTATCGAACTAAGAGGAGATAAAGCCTCTATCCAAGTTTACGAGGAAACAAGTGGTTTGGGACCGGGCGAAGAAGTTGTTTCAACTGGCGCGCCGTTATCAGTAGAATTGGGACCCGGGCTTTTAGAAGGTATCTATGATGGTATCCAACGGCCTCTAAACAAATTGGTTGAAGCAACTGGCGATAGAATTGCCAGAGGCGTTGATATGCCTGCGCTTGACCACAGTAAAAAATGGATGTTTTTTGCTAAAACCAAAAAAGGCAATGCAGTTATTGCGGGCGATATTTTGGGCGTTGTACAAGAAAACGTTGTTGTAGAACACAAAATTTTAGTTCCTTTTGGCATTGAGGGCACAATTAAAGACATCAAAGAGGGCGAATTTACTATTGATGAAACCGTTTGTGTTATTACAACCAAAAAAGGCGATATCAATTTAACAATGATGCAAAAATGGCCAGTGCGTAAAGGCAGACCATACAAAGAAAAGTTGCCTCCAATTACCCCAATGGTTACAGGACAGCGTAGCATAGATACATTGTTCCCAATAGCTAAGGGTGGCGTTGCTTGTATTCCGGGGCCTTTTGGCAGTGGTAAAACAGTTGTGCAACACCAATTGGCAAAATGGTCAGATGCAGAAATTATTGTTTATATTGGTTGTGGCGAGCGTGGAAACGAAATGACTGATGTTTTAAATGAGTTTCCAGAGTTAATCGACCCTAAAACAAAAGAATCATTAATGAAAAGGACAATTCTTATCGCTAACACTTCAGATATGCCAGTTGCCGCTCGTGAAGCGTCAATTTATACAGGCATAACCATTGCGGAGTACTTTAGAGATATGGGATATAACGTTGCGGTTATGGCAGATTCTTCTTCTCGTTGGGCAGAAGCGTTGCGAGAGATGTCAGGTCGTTTGGAGGAGATGCCGGGCGAGGAAGGTTACCCAGCTTATTTGTCATCAAGGCTTGCCGATTATTACGAAAGGGCGGGCATTGTCAAGGTGCTTGGTAGCGAAAATTCTATTGGTTCTATCACAGCTATTTCAGCTGTTTCACCACCGGGTGGCGATTTGTCTGAGCCAGTGTCGCAAGCTACATTGCGTATTGTTAAAGTGTTTTGGGGCTTGTCAGCTTCACTTGCTTACAGTAGGCACTTTCCAGCTATCGATTGGATACAAAGCTATTCACTTTATGGCGACAAATTGGGCGATTGGTACAAAGAAAATGTTGATGAAAGATGGACAGAATATCGTGATGAAACAATCAAGCTTTTGCAAGAAGAAGCAAGCTTAGATGAAATTGTAAGATTGGTTGGTATTGATGCGTTGTCTAGCCACGATAGAATGATTATGGAAACCGCAAAATCATTGCGAGAAGATTACTTGCAACAAGATGCTTACAACGAAGTTGACACTTACGCATCACTTGCAAAACAGTTTTCTATGTTAAAGATAATAATTAATTGTTATAGATTATGTCAAGATGCTATTGATAAAGGCGTTGATATTGAAGATTTGCTAGCCCTATCATGTTGGGAAAAAATTGGTAGAATAAAATATGTCCCAGAAGAAAGAATGGCAGAGTTTAGCGGTATTGAAAATACAATGAAAGAAGAAATTAACGCTCTTATTAATGAAGGAGAATAAACAATGCTTAAAGAATACAAGTCAATTAAAGAAATTGTAGGGCCTTTAATGTTGGTTGAGGGCGTGGAAGGCGTAAAATTTGATGAATTGGTTGAAATACATCAAGCTAATGGCGAAATTCGTCAAGGCAAAGTTTTGGAAATTAATGCCGATAAAGCGTTAGTACAGTTGTTTGAAGGTTCTCAAGGCATTCAAATGAGCACATCTAAGGCAAGGTTTTTGGGCAGAAGTTTGGAGCTTGCAGTAAGCGAAGATATGCTTGGCAGGATTTTTGACGGGTTGGGCAATCCTCGTGATAACGGCCCAAAAATTATCCCAGAAAAGCGTATTGATATTAATGGTCAACCAATAAACCCTGCCGCAAGAGATTACCCTAACGAATTTATTCAAACAGGTATTTCTGCAATAGACGGCTTAAACACATTGGTTAGAGGTCAAAAATTGCCAGTGTTTAGCGCATCTGGTTTGCCACACGCAGAACTTGCAGCTCAAATTGCAAGGCAAGCTAAAGTTTTAAGCAACGATAGCAAATTTGCCGTTGTTTTTGCGGCGATTGGTATTACCTATGAAGAAGCGGAATTTTTTATGTCAGATTTTAGAAAGACAGGCGCAATAGACCGTGCAGTTTTGTTTATGAATTTGGCAGATGACCCAGCAGTTGAGCGTATTGCAACGCCTCGTATGGCATTAACCGCAGCGGAGTATTTAGCGTTTGAAAAAGATATGCAAGTGTTGGTTATTATGACAGATATTACAAACTATGCCGAGGCATTGCGTGAGGTTTCTGCCGCGCGTAAAGAAGTGCCGGGCAGGCGTGGATATCCCGGATACTTGTACACCGACCTTGCAACTATGTATGAAAGAGCGGGTCGTATTAAGGGCAAAAAAGGTTCTATAACACAAATCCCAATATTAACAATGCCAGAGGACGACAAAACTCACCCAATCCCAGATTTAACGGGCTACATTACTGAGGGTCAAATTATTTTAAGTAGAGAACTTTATAAGAAAAATATTAAGCCACCTATTGATGTATTGCCATCATTATCTCGTTTGAAAAATAAAGGTATTGGCAAAAACAAAACCCGTGAGGATCACGCAGATACAATGAACCAACTTTTTGCTGGTTATGCTCGTGGTAAAGAAGCAAAAGAATTGTCTGCTATTTTGGGCGAAGCCGCACTAACTCAAGTTGATAGGCTTTATGCAAAATTTGCAGAGGAATTTGAAAGAGTTTATGTTAATCAAGGCTTTGACACAAATAGAACTATTGAGGAAACATTAGAAATAGGTTGGAAATTGTTAACAATTTTGCCTCGTAGCGAAATGAAGCGTATTTCTGAAAAATATTTGGAAAAATATTATGATGTTTACAAAAAGGAAAATAATTAGAGGTTAATATGGCAAAACTAAAAGTTAATCCTACCCGAATGGAATTGCGTAGGCTAAAAGATAGGTTAAAAACAGCTGTCCGTGGGCATAAATTGTTAAAGGATAAATCCGATGAAATGATAAGACAATTTATGATTTTTGTTCGCCAAAATAAAACATTGCGTGAACAAATTGAACACGAGCTTGCTGATGCGCTAAAATCTTTTATGCTTGCTAAGGCTGTAAGTGAAGACAGTATTATTCAAGAAGCGGTTGTTATGCCGTCATCTTCAATCGAGTTGGAAGTAAGCACAAAAAACATTATGAGCGTTGATGTTCCTATTATCGAAATTAAAAAAATTGATAACAAAGAAAGTTATCCTTATTCTTTTGCAACCGTAACAAGCGAGTTGGATGAGAGTATAAAAACGCTAAACGAGTTGCTTACAAAGCTTGTTAAACTTGCCGAAATTGAAAAAACTTGTAATGTTATCGCCAACGAAATTGAAAAAAACAGAAGGCGTGTTAATGCGTTAGAGTATGTTATGATACCGCAAACAGAAGAAACTATCAAATTTATCACAATGAAACTTGATGAAAACGAGCGTGGAAACATTGTAAGATTGATGAAAGTTAAAGAAATGATGGAAAATAGAGAGTAATGTTAACGATAAAATAACAATCAAACAAAGACAATTGGCGCAAAAACAGTTACAAAAAAAAGTTGCGCAAAATTGTTTTTGTTAATAAATTTAATTTTAGAAGGTTAATCTGATTAAAAAAGATTAACCTTTTTTGTTTGCGTAAAATATTTCCTATTTTCATTGTACAAACATTAATAATATTCATTTATTATTTTTGTTTAACAGCCATCTGATTTGCAAAAATTAAAAATTGCAAGTAGTTTTTTTTAGTATTTACGCACATTTTTGCATAAAACAGTTTTTTACTTCATATTGTTTGGTGTAAGGAGAGAATTATGAAAAAAATTGGTAGTATTTTAATAATAATAGTATTAATAGCATCTTGCGCATTATTGGTTGGCTGTGGCGCAAAAAAAACAGAGCTCGATATGGTTAAAGATAAAATATCCTATGTGCAAACTGGCTTGTATGCAGGCAAAAATGACAGCTTTAATGTTTGCCTAAGCATAGGTAAAAATGAGGGAATGTTTATTGCAGATGGCAAAAGCGGAAATTTGGAAAACTTTTGCAAATTGTCATTAAAGCCAATGAAAGTGGATATGTTAGCAAAAACATTTACCTACAAAATTACTGGCGAGGCAGGCACTGTAAGTGGAGAATTTAAAAAAGAAGTGCTTGGCAATAATTTGGTTTCGGAAATTAAAGACATTGCAAAAGTTGGAAAAATTAAGGATATCGATATCGTTTTTGATGACAAAACCGATAAAGTTGTTTTAGAAAATAAAATGACGGGTATGACTTGGGATACAGCTTTACAAATTGCTTTTGATAATGATAAGGAAAGCATTATGAAGGATATTGTTGACAAAGTTTATTGTAAAGAAGTGTACATCAAATTTATAAATGATATAACCAATGGTAATAGTTATTACTGGTATGTTGCTTTTATAGCCTCTAACGAAAAATATACTGCAATCTTAATAGACCCGTTAACAAGCAAAATATTGACAAAAAAGAGTTTGTAAGCGCATTTATTACTAAAAGTTAAGTAAAATTTAATACAAAAAAGCAAAGTTTAATGCAAAAAGCAAAAAAACACTGTGCAATAAAGCGCAAAAAGTAAATAATACTCAGTAATATTTGGCAAAATGGAGTAAATACTGTGTGCCATAAAGAGCAAAAAAAGCGAGTAATAGTGTGGAATTTAATGCGAAAAAATGGTTAATTCTTCTTATTATACGCAAAAAAGCAATTAAATATTAAGTAATATTTGGCAAAAAAGTAATTAAATTTTATAAAAAGACAAAATAAAAGTAAAAACAACAATTTTATATATTTTGATAATGCTACAATATACTTGTGGGGAATTATGGAAGAATTATTAAGGTTGTTAGAAAAAATTAATGTACAATTAATACTAAAAGAAAATGCATTACAAGAGGTTGTAAATGTTGCTAAAAAACTTGTTTCTGCGGGCTTAGTTTGCGTTATTGCGCAAGAGGGAGAGAGGGAAATTGCTTGCGAAATAAAAAAAAGATTGCTTGAGCAGGCGTACAATGTCGATTACAAAGAGTTGCCAAGCACAGCAGAAATAAGTTTGTTTAGCTTAAATAATTTTTTAGATTTAAGTGAGGAAACTCGCTTAATTTTTGCTGTTGGCGAGGTTGCGGAACTTGCAAAAATTGTTGCGTATAGGCTAAATATTGAGTGGGTATTTGTGGCTACAAATGCAATGCTAGAAGATGCGGTAAAATCTAATGTAATACTTTACAAAAACGGCAAGCAAACCAATTATCAAGCAATAAAACCAAAGGTTGTAATATGTCCGCTTGAGTTGATTTTAAACCAAAAAAACGAGTTAACTGGCGCAACTTTTGGGTTACTATTTAGCAAATACATTGAAATATTTGATTTTTATTACTCAAGTTTGGTGTTTGGAAAGAGATATAATCGAAAGCTTATTGTTAAAATAGAACAAAAAATTGATGAGTTTTTTGAGTTGGATTTTGGCGAAAATTTTCGTGGTAAAATTAAAGAAATGATGATACTAAACTTAAAAATTAGCGCATTGCAAGAGATAGAAAACTGCTTCATTTTTAACAAAGATATTTATATGCTATCAAGTATTTGCAAAAAATATTATGGAAGAACATTGGGCGAAAACGCTTTTTTAGTTGCTTATTGTTTGTTTTTGATTTACAATAGTTATCTAACGGGTAAGGATACTGTGATGTGCTTGCCACCAAATAAAATTGAAGATTTGGAGCAACTTAGCAAATTAATAAAGGAAGATTTGTTTGAAATGATAGCAAACATTAGCGTTTGTAGCATGCCATTTCAACAGAAAAAATTTGTTTTTTTAGAGTATAAAAATGACTTAAAAAAATATTTTAACAAAAAAATGTGCAGTTTATCCAAAATTGCACAAAATTTTAAAAGAAATTACTCTGATGTTGGTTATTTTTTGCAAGAGTGTTTGACAAGTGATGAAATAATTGGTTTAATTAATATGGCAAGCGCAATGGTAAGTGAAAATATGATGCTTGCGCAAATTAAAGAAGAAGGATTGTTAGACTTTAAATGTTGCAATGAATAAATAATGAAAAACATACAAAATAATTGTAAATTTACTAAATAAAATACAGCGAATACAGCAACAAATTAAGATAAGAAAGGGAACATACTATGGAAAAAACTATGGGAACAACTATGGATAAAACGACTGTTGAAAAATTGAATAAAATCAAACTTTTTTTGTTTGATATGGACGGCACAGTTTATTTGGGCGATAAAGAAATTTTTGGCTCGTTTAAAGCCATAAAAATGCTTAAAAGCCAAGGAAAACAAATTTGTTTTTTAACAAATAATTCTTCTAAAACCAGAGAAATGTATGTGCAAAAATTGCAAAGTTTAGGTTTTGTTGCCACCCTTGATGAAATTTACACATCAAGCGAAGCAACTTGCGAATTTTTAAATAAAAACTATTTTAATAAAAAAGTTTACATTGTAGCTACTCCGCAAGTAACGGATTTTTTTGCAAGCAAAAATATTAATATCGTAACAGATAACCCCGATATATGTGTGCTAACTTTTGATACTACTCTAACTTACGAAAAGCTTAATACATTGTGCAGATTTATACAAAATGGCGTGCCTTTTGTGGCAACTCACCCTGACAATTTTTGTCCTTCAAACTTGGGCAATATGCCAGATATAGGCGGTTTTTTGCGCCTTATTGATGCAACTACAAACGCTAAACCAATTGCAATTTGTGGCAAGCCAAACAAGACAATGGGCGAGGCGATTATTGGCAAATTTAATTTAAGAGCCGAAGAAATTGCAATGGTAGGGGATAGGCTTTATACTGATATTCAATTTGCAATTAACAACAATTTTTTGAGTGTGCTTGTTTTGTCGGGGGAAACAACAATGCAAGAATATGAAAATTGGGGCAAATGCGCAGATGTTGTTTTAAATAGTTTGAATGATTTGAACTAATTTTTTTATGTATAAATATGCACATATGAACATATTTAAGCGTTTAGATTTTTACATATTCACTTATGTACATATTTGGTAAAATAAAAATGTTTAAATTTAATAAAATCGTTTGCATAAAATTTAAACTATGTTATAATTATTAAAAATAAAGGAAACAAAGATGAATTTATTATTAGCGGATATTGGTAGCCGAGTGGTGCCGTACATAATTTTGGCAGTATATATGCTTTCTATGGTGGGCATAGCGTTTTACAGTAGAAGAAAAACTAAAACTCTTAATGATTTTTTTCTTGCAGGCAGAGGAATGGGCGGTTGGATGAGCGCTTTTGCCTACGGGACAACCTATTTTTCTTCGGTTATTTTTATTGGTTACGCAGGCAAATTTGGCTGGAATATTGGCATAAGTTCAATATTTATTGGTTTGGGCAACGCATTAATAGGTTCGCTTTTGGCTTGGAAAATCCTTGCTAAGCGCACAAGAGATGTTACGCACACGTTAGGCGCTTCAACAATGCCAGAGTTTTTTGAAAAACGGTTTGAAAGCAAAGGTTTGCGTTTAATGTCTAGTATTATAATATTTGTATTTTTAATACCATATTCTGCATCGGTTTATCAAGGTTTGGCATATTTGTTTGAGATGGTTTTTGGCATACCATTTATTTGGTGTGTAATAATTATGGCAAGCGTAACGGCGTTATACTTGTTTTTTGGCGGATATTTGGCAACGGCGCTATCAGATTTTGTTCAAGGTATTATTATGATTGTGGGCGTTATTGTTATGGTTGTGCTACTACTAAATCGCCCAGAAGTTAATTGGGGCGAGGGTTTTGCAAAACTTAGCGAAATGGGTTTGGGCATTATACCAAAAACTGGCGGAGGGTGGAATTCTCCAATGTTTAACCTAATAATTTTAATACTTTTAACATCATTTGGCATTTGGGGTATGCCTCAATCTGTGCACAAGTTTTACGCAATTAAAGATGATAAAGCAATTAATAAGGCAATGATAATTAGCACGCTATTTTGTGCGTTAATTGGCATTGGCGCATATCTTACAGGGGCGCTTGCTCCATTGTTTTTGGATGCAATACCACAAGGCAACTACGATTTAATAGTGCCAGTAATGCTTGCAAAAGTTTTGCCGGCATCGCTACTTGGCTTGATTGTGGTGCTTGTCCTTTCGGCAAGTATGAGCACATTATCTTCGCTTTCGCTTGCGGGCGCATCATCAATTGCTGTTGACGCTTACAAAGGTTTTATCCGCCCTAACGCTGAAGATAAAAAAGTTAAAATGGTGCTAAAAATTTGCTGTTTAATGTTTGTTGTTGTTTCCGTAGTGCTAGCTATTGTGCAGTTTGACGCTATTGTAACCTTAATGAGTTTAAGTTGGGGCGCATTGGCTGGCTGTTTTATTGGACCTTATGTGTGGGGTTTGTACAGCAAAAAAATTACAAAAACCGCTGTTTACGCTTCAATGATATCGGGGCTAACACTCACTTTTGGCTTGGTAATTGTGTTTGGATTAATTAGTCCAAATAAAAATATTGACAACGCATTTATGGCAATGGTTAAAGGCGGTATTGCTCGTTCGCCATTAATAGGCGTTATATGTATGGCATTTTCGGCAATTATTACGCCAATTGTAAGTTTGTTTACAAAAAAGCCATCAGAAGAATTGTTGGAAAAAATATAAATTTTGCAACATTAAATTAATTGTGTATAAAAACTTAATATCGGTAAATAATTCCCCTTACAAAAGTGTGAGGGGTTTTTTTTATGAAGAAATTTTTATTGATAGTACTTGTAGCGGTAATTTTATTATTTACATATCTGCCAACTTCAGTGGCTACCATTGCGGAGGATTATTGCGATTGCGTTTTGGTTTATACAAAAAAACCAATCAAAAACAATTTTGCAACATCAAAAGATATTGGCGGATTGTGCATTTTGGAAGTGGAAAATTGCGAAGTAAAAAATATTTTAAAAAAAGAAGCGGTTTTGGGTATATCTTTTAGTTTTGATGGTAATGATTGTACATACAAAGATGTAATTAATCGAATGTGTAAAGAAGTTAAATTTGAGCAAAATTTTCAGGGCATTTCAACAGTCTATGGTTATACGCCAAATTGGGAGCAAACCGTAAACATTGATAACGAAGAAGTTAACATTCAAATTGCTTTCAACAATGGAAAAATTACGGTAGGATGTCCCTTGATTTTGGGAAGTTATTAAATGGAGGTAAGTATGGAAAATAAAAATCCTAAAGGAACAACAAAAGTAGCAAAATTTTTTAAAAAGAATATTTACTATATTCTAATGGCAATTTGCGTAGCAGTGATTATTACATTAATAACTGTTGCCGCAGTAACAAGTAAAAAACCAAATCTTGAGGTTAACAATCCAGTTGAAGACCCACCAGTTGTTAAACCGGTTGACCCAGTTCCAACGCCAATTTTTATGATGTCAAAACCAATTGACGGCGCAAAAGTGGGGCTAGATTATGTTGATAGCGAATTGGTTTATTTAAAAACCTTAAACGAGTATAGAGTGCACCAAGGCGTAGACTTTTTAGCTGAAAGTGGCGCTAATGTAAAAAGTGTTTTTGATGGCGTTGTTGAAAGCGTTGAAACGGACAACTTGTTGTATGGCACTGTAATTAGAATTAAGCATATGAATGGTTTTGTAAGCGTTTACAAATCTGTAACCGAGCCAGTAGTAACTGTTGGACAGAGCGTAAGTAAAAATCAAGTGATTGCGAAAGTGTCAAACACAGCAATAATAGAGGAAGCTGAAGGCCCTCACTTGCACTTTGAATTAATGAAAGACAACATTTTAGTTAATCCAAACAGCTATTTTGACGGCAACAAATAAAGAAAATAGGGCAAAACAATTTTTGCAAAAGCAATAATAAAGTAAAAAATCGAGCGAATTAAGCAAAAAATTAAGCAATATTTTAACCAAATACTAAACAAAATAAGACAAATGGTTAAAGTAAAAACAAAATAGAACAAGCAAAAAATTATTAAAAAAACGAATAATACGCAAAAACTTTAAAACACAGTATCTAAAAAATGCCGTGTTTTTTTTGCAAAAAAATAAATTAATATAGTAAAAAAATAAACATTCAAAAACAGTAAAAAAGTTTAAAAAAATAAAGCAAAAAAAATTAAAAATGCAACAAATAAAAACAAAAAAATTGAAAGAAAATGCTACAAATACAGTAAAAAAAATAAAAG
>JAVVTM010000010.1:0-16748 GCA_036653655.1 Clostridia bacterium
GCAAATCGCTTGCCTTAAAATATTGCATTTCAATATCGCCATTGTCCCCTGTAATGCGTTTTAGTTTAGAATATTGCACAAATTGTTTACATAAACGCAACACTTGTTGCCCAATTTTTTTAACAGCGCACCTAATTTGGCTTGCAGAAGTGCTAATTCTTGTGTCATCTTGCTCCGCAATGATAGAAAGCGCAACGCCAGAAGTCAAATTTGAGGGTATTTTACTCATTTTCATAAATTCGCTAACACCGCTTATTGTCGAAAACTCCTCTAAAAGTCGCTGTTCTTCAATGTTAAAATCACTTGGCACATCGCCCATATTTAGCATTGTTGGTGGCATTGTACCCTGTCTAAAAACCAAAATTTTGCCCGGAGAAATGCCTTCTTCTTCAATGTTATCCAAATCAATCGAGCCATCTTCAACAGCCAAAACGCCCATTGCAATTCTATTTAAAAACTCATGTTTTCTGTTTTTAATGTTGTTGTATGCACGCTGAATTGGTATAACTCGTTCGATAACGCTAGTGCCAAAAAATGCGCCAACATTTTCTATTGCAAATTGGCGCGCAAATGGATATGTACGGGTGTTGTTTGCGCCATTTTCATAGGGTAAATCGCCCAAATAAGCAAGTTTTTCGCCGGCGACAATAATTAGCCTTCCGTTAGGAAAATCATTGCTAGGCAACACATATTTTTCGATAACAATTGCTTGATTATCTCGTGTTGCGCTTGTAATATTTGGCACGCTAGCGCTGTATCCAAGCCCGCCTGTGGTTTGCGTGTTGTCAAGTGAAAACACATTAATCGCCTCGCCTTTAACATCAATATTCCAAATATCTTTTATGTCTTCAACAGAATATGCTTTTGCGTGGATAATGCTTTTGCAATCTTCCAAATCGCTTGTTGTAATATTGTCCGGATAAATTTCATACGGGGGACAAACCACAATGCTAACATCGCCCTCTTTAATACTTTTGCCGTTTGCGCTAATTTTTGCGCCTTTTTCACTATCCCAAATTACCTTGTAAAAACAACTGCCCGTAACCTCGCACCACAAATTGCCAAGCGACAACAAATCGCTTAACTTGTTTTCTTCCATAATTGAGGCTAGTATTTTTGTAGACAATTTTGATGTGTTAATATCGCTATCATCATTGCTAAAAGGGCGCACGCTAATTTTAGATTTTACCCTATTAAGTTTTGCAAGTCGAGTTTCAATAATAGGCGCAATGTGGTTAAAAACCTCTCTTGATTGCCAAAAATACTGTTTGCCAAAGTCGTTAACATCGCCATTTGCAGTAATTTCTGCAAACTGATTGCCACACAAAAAATTCATATTTAAGCGCCATTGCAACTCTAATGGTTTGCGCATTTGTTGCCTTTTTTCAAAATCGCTTAGTGTTTCTTTAACCAAATCTTCATAGTATTCTTGATTAAAATTGTGGGCATCATCATTAAAACTTTTGCTTATGGCAAACTTGTTGTTTAACTTTTGGTTATTAACGCTTGTTTCATCAACATTTTGTTTTAATATTTCTTTAACTTTAATGTTTTTAATATTATTTATATTTTGCATTTTTCACTTCCATTTTCATATTTTTATTAAACTTCTCTCATTTTATTTGATTTTTTAATAAAGTTTTCTGGGCTATGTGGCACGATTGTTTTAGATAACGCTTCGTACAGTTCCTTAGCGCAATCTTCGCAAATATTAAAATTATTTTTTAATCTAAACCCCGTTTTAGCAATGCTAAATTTTGCTGTGTGATTGCAAAAAGGCATATCACATCTCACTTTATAAGTTATAGTTTCTAAGTTCATTTATCCTCCTTCAACTGTTTTAATAACCGTATTTTTTCTTGTTCCAACTCCTCATCGGTCAAATTTTCGTAAGGTTTGTTTTGTTCGGCGTAATCAATATAAATTTTTAGCGCTGCCATATCGGGCGGAATATGTTTGGTTGTAATTTTCTTTTTAATCAACTCATCTTCACAACTAAATTCTTCCACCGTTTCTTTGACAGAATAGCCCAACGCTTTTTTATATAACGCTTTTTTAATTTTTTCTTGCATAAATTACAATTACATTAACCTCCTTATTAATTATAAAATTCAACTTTTTACTATCTTTATTTAATTTTTTGCTAGCCATTTTTTGTATTGTTTTAGTCTTTTGTGTTCTTTTTCTCGTTTTTAGTGTTTGCTAATCATTTTTAATGTTGTTTAAGCTTAGTTCTAGTGTTTTTTTAGTGTAAAATTATCGATTATTCAACTTTGCTACTCATTTTTTTGATGATTTTACTCTAATTTAAATATAACTGTTGTGTTATTACCATTAATTTGTAATTATTTGTTGCATTTTAACTTTCTTATTATTTTTTCTTTATCCTTTTCGATAATATTTTTTTGGTTAGGCAACGGGTTAATTTTTGGTTTTGTCATCACATAATATCGCAACGCATCTAAGCAATGGTCATCTTTTTTTTGCGGATTATCGCCATTACCCCACCAATAACTTTTAAGTTCTCTAATCAAATTAGTGCAATTTTTAAAAATAAAAAGCTTATTGTTTAAAAAATAAGCTTTTATCCTTGCAATACCGCTAAAAATATCTTTGTTAACTTTGGTATTGACAACAATTTTATTTTCGTAAAAAATCTCTGCGACGCTTTTGCTATAAGCAAGTGTATGTTGGCACGCAGCGCTATCAATCAATGCGTTAAGCCTTCCTTGGCTATCTCTGTGCCAATCAAGTTGTTCTGCCAAATCAAAAATCTTTTTAGTGTGATAATCAATATCTTTACCCGCTTCAAAATGCTCGCCAACAACATAAATATTGCCGTCATAATCGACAGCGCAAAACAAGCACGCAAGCGGATTATTTAATCCGGGGTCGATAGTAATATTGTCCTTCCATTCATTTGGTACGGCAAAAGGGTCAATAACGTGTTTACTCTGTTCAAATTCGCCATAAACCAAACAACTGGAGCTTGTAAAATTGCCAAACCGCCTACTTTGCAAGCTTTCCTCACTCATAGAACTTGCTAGCAAATTAATTTCTTCTTTGTCCAAATAGGGATTATCCGCCCACTCCATAGCAATGTGCCAAATTTCGCTGTTGCATTTTTTGTTTAAAAATATTGTATCGTAAACCCAAGTTAAGCCTTTTAGCGGTGTCATTGTGCCAAAAATTTCGCCTTTTTTGTCTAAAACACGCATTGCGCATTCTTCATAAATATCAAAAGGCGGTTCTTCATCAAACCAAACAAAATCCAGCGATGCGCCTTGAAACTTTTCTCTGCCTTGGTCGCAACTTTTAAAGCAAATTTTACTTAAACCGCCAAAAACATTTTTAATTACAATGCAATCAATAACGCCATATTTTGCCGAAGCTTTTTTGCCTTCTTGCATCACAATATCCACTATCCAATTTGGGTTAAGATAGTTTAAAATTTTTGCTTGCGCAACCTCTCGTTGCACCTCGTAGCTGACGGAAACTATCCAACCTTCAACATCTTTTTTGTTTGTTTTGTAAGGGTGAATTCCACGGGCAAGCCACAACGCCTCAACAGCTCCACATTCGGTTTTGCCACTTCTATTGCCACCAAAAACCCACCTATTGCGCTTTTGGCATTTATGAAACTCAATTTGCTTTTTATGAATTTTTTCGCCAGTGTTATAAAGCTTTAATTTATTAAAAGTATTGCGCAAATTAAGTTCACTTTCTAGCGATAATAACTTGTATATTACATTTTTATTACTCATTTGACAGTTTTCCTTAAAATTAATCGATATTAGACTTTATTTTTGGTAAAATATATTGTATAATCATATAAGAGGTGCGTATGATAAACAAAAAATTAACTATATTGCTTTTAATTGTTATATTAATTTTATCTTTTTCTAGCGTTTTTGTTAGCGCAGAAGAAAATGTTGAATATTATCGCATCGATGCCGAAAGTATTAAATTTTATCTTTTAACCGATACAGCTACAAAAAATGATAATGTTTTTATTATTTTGCCAAAAAGTTATTATGTTAAAGTTGCAACAACTGCTTCCACGGTAAAAGGCTTTACAAAATATTTTTACAATGGCTATGATGGTTTGATTGCAAACAGCGACACCAAAAACTTGGTAGCCGAGCCTAAAAAATTAGAAAATCCTTATTTCAATTTTGCCGATTTAAAGGTTGTAGTTCCAGAGGTTGCCGATTTTGCGTCATTCTACCCACAAGCCCTAAAAAGCAATCCTGAGGCACTAAGTAACACAGCAACAATTACATATATTGGTAGCGCCACAAACGCATCAGATGAAAAGTTTTATTGTGTAAAAAAAGGCGATGCCATTGGCTACATTTTGTACACTCACACCAATCAAGCAAAAGGCATTACCATTCCTGCGCACGCTGGGCCAATAATTGTAGCGCCACCTGCAGATGATGGCATAACAACGCCACCACCAGTTAAACCTACCGAGCCCAACAACAACTTGCTTAAAACATTGCTAATTGTGGCAATAGTTTTACTTTCAGTTTTGTTAGTATTTTTAATATTCAAACCCGTTAAAAGCAAGCACAAAGATAAATTTGTTTTGGATCAAAAAGATAGGTTTAACTATTATGATGATGACAGAAATTAACAAATATTTGAATTAATTTTAAGCTAGCACAATAACCGCTAGCTTTTCTTTTACGCAAGGCGCTTTACTGTTTTGGCAAACAATTTTAATCTCGTTCAAATTTTTAACTCTCTCGTTAAACCTAACCATAAAAACCTCATTGCCATAGTTATTATTAAACCATTCTTCTGTGTGCCCTGCAAAATTTAAACTGTTTTCAAATTCTTGCAAAGCTATGTCATAATGTCTAAAAGCCGAGCGCAAACTAATGTTATTTTTATCTGCAAGCTGGCTATAACTAAGATTATTAAAAATTTTATCCTTAATAATATTAGCGCTATACGGGGTAATTAACCCTAACACCTCATCAACAATTTGCTTAAGTAAATTAATTTTTACGCTTCTTTTTTCCAATCTCTGTAATTCAAACAAATATTCTTCGGTAGAATATCCCCTTTCAAAGTGCTTAGAGCCAAAGCCTATATTAACAAATTTTTCTAAAGTTTCATCAATAGATTTAACAATACTATCATTGTAGTTATAACACAACAATATAGATTTCGACCACGTTGCTAACTTTTCCATAAATCCTCCTATATGAACATATGTTCGCATATCTGCTAAAAAAAAACAGAGCAAAATTAATTGATATGTTCTGTCCTTTAATTGATATATACAGTATAATACATAACACAAATTAAAGTCAATTAAACGTGCCATTCATTTTAAAATAATTATGTCAACATATTCTTAAGTGCCTTTAATGATGTAATATGGTTATTATTTGCATATTTTTGTTAATTTTATTTTTAAATTATTTTTTTAGCAAAATTTGCAAAACGCTAAGTTTTTAATGATTTTTTTGCGGACTTTAATTGATATAATATTAAAATAATATTAAGTTAAATAATATATTTTTAAATAATATAACTGTTTGTTCGCATTATAATTTGTCTGTTCATATTAAAAATAGTTGTCTGTTCGCATTGTAAGTTGATGTTTAGTTGCATTACAATTTGTCTTTTGTAATAAAAGTAGTTGCCTTCATATCAAAAGTAGTTACCTATTCATATTAAAAATAGTTAAATTAAAAACTGCTTGTTCGCATTAAAAACAACTGCTTGTTCGCATTAAAAATAGTTGTCTGCTTAAAAACAACTGCTAATTATTTTGTGTTGCATAAAAAAGCTAGTAATCACTTACTAGCTTAATTTTAAACAAATTAAATTTTAGTTTTTTGTTTTACTTTCTTGTTGGTTTAATTAACGCATATTTGCAAGTTAAAACTTTTTGCAAAATTTACTAAAATTAAACCTAGACAAAAACATAAAAACTGTTTTGTTTTACTTTCTTGGGTTTTTAATGTTTGCTTGCGCTGCAGCCAACCTTGCAATTGGCACACGATATGGAGAACAAGAAACATAGTTAAGCCCAATATTATGGCAAAATTCTACTGAAGAAGGTTCGCCACCGTGTTCGCCACAAATGCCAAGCTTAATTTCAGGACGAGTTTTCCTACCGCCATCAATAGCCAACTTGATAAGTTTACCAACGCCATTTTGGTCCAATTTTGCAAATGGATCAGATTCAAAAATCTTTTTAGTATAGTAATCTTCTAAAAATTTGCCTGCGTCATCACGAGAAAAACCAAATGTCATTTGAGTTAAATCGTTTGTACCAAAGCTAAAGAACTCAGCTTGAGTAGCAATTTCATCAGCGGTAATAGCTGCACGAGGAACTTCAATCATTGTGCCAACTTTAAAATCAAATGATTTGCCAACTTCAGCCATAACTTTTTTAGCTGTTGCATCAACAACATCTTTAACATACTTAAGTTCTGCAACGTCGCCAACAAGTGGAATCATAATTTCTGGTATAACGTTAATGCCTCTGTTGTGCATTTCCATAGCGGCTTGAATAACAGCCTTGGTTTGCATTTCGGCAATTTCTGGATAAGTTATGCTCAACCTGCAACCTCTGTGCCCTAACATTGGGTTAAATTCGTGCAAGCCCTCGATAGTATTTTTTAAATCTTCAAAAGTTAAGCCCATATCAACAGCCAACGCCTTAATTTCGGCATCAGTATGAGGAACAAACTCGTGAAGTGGTGGGTCAAGAAAACGGATAGTAACAGGGCGTTCGCCCATAGCTTCGTACAAACCAATAAAGTCCTCGCGTTGCATAGGAAGAATTTTTTCTAAAGCTTTCTTTCTTTCATCAGCAGTTTTGCTAACAATCATTTCTCTCATTGCAGGTATTCTATCTTCAGCAAAGAACATATGCTCAGTACGGCAAAGACCAATGCCTTGCGCACCCAATTCAACGGCTTTACGAGCGTCTTGAGGGGTGTCAGCGTTAGCTCTAACCTTCAAAGCACGGTAAGTATCCGCCCAATCCATAATCCTAGCAAAATCGCCAGAAACGCCAGCTTCAACAGTAGAAATTTTACCATCGTAAACTTTACCAGTAATACCATCAATAGAAATATAATCTTCGCTAGAATATTTTTTTCCACCAACAGTCATAATTTTTTTGTTAATATCAATTTTAATTTCGCCACAACCAGCAACACAGCAAGCGCCCATACCACGAGCAACAACGGCAGCGTGAGAAGTCATACCACCACGAGCGGTTAAAATACCTTGAGCGGCATACATACCTTCAATATCTTCTGGAGAAGTTTCCAAACGAACTAAAACAACTTTTTCGCCATTTTTAGCTCTTTCAACAGCTTCTTCTGCTGTAAAGGAAATTTTGCCACAAGCAGCGCCAGGAGATGCAGGCAAGCCAGCGCAAATTGGAGTTGATGCTTTGATTATTTTAGAGTCAAAAGTAGGGTGAAGCAAGGTATCAAGTTGTTTAGGCTCAATTCTTAAAACAGCTTCTTTTTCAGTAATCATACCTTCATCAACCAATTCGCAAGCAATTCTCATTGCAGCTTTAGCGGTTCTTTTGCCGTTTCTTGTTTGCAACATAAACAATTTGCCTCTTTCGATAGTAAATTCCATATCTTGCATATCTTTGTAGTTGTTTTCCAATCTGTTAGCAATTTCTACAAATTGATTGTAAACATCTTCGTTAGTTTCTTTTAATTTTTCAATAGGAGATGGAGTTCTAATGCCGGCAACAACGTCCTCGCCTTGAGCGTTCATCAAATATTCGCCATAAAGCTTTTTTTCGCCAGTAGAAGGGTTTCTAGTGAAGGCAACGCCAGTACCAGAAGTATCGCCCATATTTCCAAAAACCATAGATTGAACGCTAACTGCTGTGCCCCAATTGCCAGGAATATCGTTCATTCTTCTGTAAACGATAGCACGAGGGTTGTTCCAGCTTCTAAATACAGCTTTAACAGCGCCAACAAGTTGATCCTTAGGGTTTTGAGGGAAATCCATATCTTGGTCTTCCTTAAAGTAAGCCTTAAATTGACCGATAAGTTCCTTCAAGTCGCTTGCTGTAAGCTCAGTATCTTCAGAAACGCCTCTATCTTTTTTCATTTTGTCAATCAAACTTTCAAAATGTTGTTTGCCAACGCCAATAACGACATCGCTATACATTTGAATAAATCTTCTGTAACAATCGTAAGCAAATCTTGGGTCGTTAGTTAAATTAGCTAAGCCCTCAACAGAAATATCATTTAAACCTAAGTTCAAAATAGTATCCATCATACCGGGCATAGATGCCCTAGCGCCACTTCTAACAGAAACTAGAAATGGATTTTCTTTATCGCCAAATTTTTTGCCAGCATCAGCCTCAACTTCAGCCAACTTTTCAAAAATCTGATTAACAACTTCTTCAGAAAGCTTTTCGCCATCATCATAATATTTTGTGCAAGCCTCTGTAGTAATTGTAAAACCTTGTGGAACAGGCATACCAAACTTTGTCATTTGTGCCAAATTAGCGCCTTTACCACCGAATAACGCTTTGTTATTACCATCTGCCTCTTTAAACAGATAAACGTACTTAGTCATTGAACTCCTCCTAAAAATTATCTAAATCCTTTATATTTTACACTATATAATTTTTTTTTACAAGCAAATTGCAGTGTTTTTAAACGACTTGCTTGAATTCTTTTAAAGAATTAATATTAATAGATAAATTATTACTCATAAACTCATAAAAAATGTTTAATATATCTAATAATACATCTTTATTGCCTTTAAAATTTTGTAAATTTTCCATTTGCAAATTTTTTATTAATCTAATGCTAGCAACAATTTGTGGCGAAATAAAATCCGTTTGCGAAAAGCAACAATCGCCCACAAATCCGCCCTTATTTGCGTAAAAAGTAACATTTTTGCCAAGCGGTTTTCCACAGTTTGCGCAGTTTTCGAGTTGCATTTCTATGCCCAAATAGTCAAATATTTTAAGTAAAAAAAATATTATCACATTTAAAGCCGAAACGCCATTATAACAAATTTCTTTAAGGCAATTAACGGCAAAAACTACAATATCTTTAACCTCATTTTGTATAATAAGCTTGTCCAATGTTTCCAAAATAACCATACCGCCGTAGTAATTTTCGATGTTAGCGGATAAGCTAAAAAAGCTGTCAACTAAATCACAGCCAATTAAAGTAAAAAAACCATTTGTTTCATTTATGATGTAGTTTCCAAAACAAAAAGGAAAAGAGGCAAATTTTAATTTTGCGTTAGGTTTATTAACACCTCTCGCCTTAACTATTATTTTGCCCTTCTCCACAGTTAACAAGGTTAGCAGTTTATCATTATCTTTAAAATCTATGCAATTTAAACATAATGCATTTACTTTGTTTTTGTCCAATAATTACCTCTAAAAAATTATATTTACGCTTTTTTTAATATCTAAATACAAAATAATAATAATTTGTAACTAAATATTGTAATTTTATTAATGTTTTTTTAATGATAGCTTAATAATTTGCGAGCAGTTTAATAATTTTGATTTTAATCTTTAAAAATTTAATAATAATTTTTTAACTTAAATATTTTAATAGTAATTTTCTATATTTTCAGTTTTTAAAATTAAATTAATTTTTTTACAATTAAATATCGCAATTTTTACTGTTTTCGTTAATATTATCTAAAGATTTAAACAACATATAATAACTTGTGTTTCCAGTTTTTTCAAATAATTTCCATAAGGTTTGTTGAACATCATTCATATGCTTACCTCTAGAAATAATATGTGTAAAAAAAACTATATTATACAATTATTAAATCTTTTTTTGTTATAGCCAAATTTGCCAAGCTAAATAGTTAATCAATCTTTTTGCTAAACCCACATTTGTCAAACAAAATAGTTATTCTATCTTTTTTTTGTTGTAGCCAAATTCTTGAAGCAAAAATTCATTATCACGCCAATCTGGTTGCACCTTAACCCAAAGCGTTAAAAACACTTTGTTGCCAATCAAATTTTCCAACTCTAAACGAGAAGCCGTTGCAATTTTTTTAAGCATATCGCCATTTTTGCCAATAATAATTGGCTTGTGCGCAGTTTTTTCACAAATAATTGTGGCGTCGATGTTAACAATTTTTTCGGTTTCTTCAAATTTATCAATAAGCACGCAAATGCCGTGTGGCACTTCTTCATTAAGGTAGCGCAACGCCTTTTCTCTAATTGTTTCGCTTGCCATAAAACGCAAATTTTTGTCGGTGTAAATTTCTTCAGGATAAAAAACCTCGCCTTCTTTAAGCAAGTCAACAGCGGTAGTTTTTAATAATTCAACATTTTTACCATTAAGGGCAGAAATTGGGATAATAGCTTTAATGCCTTCAATTGCGTTAATTTGCTCATATTTTGCTAAAATCATACTTTCTGGCACGCTATCGCCCTTGTTTAATGCAACAATTAGTGGCGTTTTGCTGGCGATAAATTTGTTAATCATTTCAAAATCGTGTTCATCAATGCGTTTTTGCACATCAATCAAATAAATAACAACATCAACAGTGTCAAGCGCAGAATCAACCGCTTTCATCATATAATTTGACAAGCTATTAATTGGCTTGTGCAACCCCGGAGTGTCAACAAACACAGCTTGATAGCCCTCGCCATTTAAAATTCCTAAAATTTTATTACGGGTTGTTTGTGGCCTTGCGCTAATGCTAGCCACTTTTTCGCCTACTAAAAAATTAATAAGTGTTGATTTTCCTACATTTGCCTTGCCAATAATGGCAATAAAACCACTTTTAAACATATATTCTCCTAAAAATTAAAACCTTTTGGAAACAATTCTTTCAAATTATATTCCTCAATTTTTTTGTCATTTGCAACAAAAATATCACAGTTATTTGAAAATTGATTAATAACTTGCAAACAAGCCCCACAAGGAAACGGCATTTGTTCGCCATTGTGATAAACTAAAATTTTGTCAAAAGTTAAATAACCCTCGCTAACCGCTTTAAAAACCGCCACTCTTTCGGCGCACATTGTAAGTGAAAACGAACTATTTTCGATATTAACGCCATAAAAAAATTTATCCCCGCATTTTACCACAGCGCAAACGCAAAAATTTGAGTATTTTGCATAGGATAAATTAATATTTTTTTTAGCTAAATCCAACATTTCGCAAGCTACGCCAAGCGTTTGCTTGTCCATATTGTTAGGCACGCAATTATTCACGGTTAATACCTAAAGCGTTAAGCACTTCTTCTTCTCTTTTACGCATAACAACCTTATCTTCTTCTATCATATGGTCAAAGCCAAAAAGGTGCAAAATGCCGTGCAAAAACAAGTAACTAAGTTCTCTTGTTTCGCTATGTCCATACTCTTTTGCTTGTTCAATCATTCGTTCTTTACAAATAATAATATCGCCCAACATAATTTTGTTGCAATCGTAATCGACATCAAACTTGTACTCATTAAAAGAATAAGGAAAAATAAAATCTAAATTAGGAAAGCTAAGCACATCGGTAATTTCGTCAACATCTCTTGTGTTGCAGTTGGCTTCTTTAATTTTATCTTCGCTAACAATAGAAACTTCAACCAAAAAGTCATCAGGCAAACTTAAATTTTTTAGCGCTTGATTATAAACTTTAGTAAGCAATTTTTGTGTTTTTGCATCATCAATGTCGTAAAAATTAATCATTTTTTTTCTCCGTTGGATAATCAATCCGTTTATGATAAATAGCGGGTAAAACCTCAACTATTGTGCTTTTAATAATTTTCAAATCTTTCATAGTAATATCGCAATCATCAAATTGATGAGTATCAAGTTTGTGTTTAACAATGCTATCAATAAAGTTTTGCAAATCGGTTTTATCTTGCAAACCTTTTGCCCGTGAAGCCGCCTCAACGGTATCTGCAATCATTAAAATGGCAGCAATTTTGTTTTGTGGCAACGGGTTATCATACATATACGCTTGCGAATTAATTTCGCCCTCGGTAATGTTTTTTGCTTTCAAATAAAAAAACTGAATTTGCGATTTTCCGTGGTGCTCTAACGCCATATTGCAAATAATCTTAGGCAAACCAGCCTCTTTAAGCATTTCATAGCCATCAATTGTGTGTTTTTTAATAATATTAACGCTAACTTCTGGTATCAAATCGTTGTGCGGATTGTAGCCTTCTTTTTGATTTTCCACAAAAAACTCAGGATTTTTAATTTTGCCAACGTCATGATAATACCCTGCAACTCTAGCGATATAAGAATTTTCGCCAATAGCAAGCGCGCAACTTTCCGCAAGATTGCCAACAATCAAGCTGTGGTTAAAAGTGCCGGGAGCTTCCGCTGACAAGCGTTTTAATAAAGGCTGATTAAAGCTACTTAATTCAGAATATTTAAAGTTTGTCCACACCTTAAAAACAACTTCTAAAATTGGTAAAAAAGCGACAAACAGCGTTACAGAAAACAAATTGCCAGCAAGCAACATTAGCGAATTGGTCAAGGCTTTTAAAAGGTTTGTTTCGTACGCAACAGAAAGCAAAAAGCTTACGGGGAACATACAAACCGAAACCAAAAAGCCACCAATAGACAGCTTGTATCTGCTGTAATTTTTGTTAATAATATAAATCATAACAATGCCTGTAAGCATTGACAAAATAACGGCATAAACTTGGCTTGGAGTAATGGCAACGCCTGTAATAATGCCAATTACAACAAAACTAATTAAAACAATAATACTTGACATTGCATTAATAACCATACCAACACGCTTAGAAATAAGTATACCGCAAATAAGTGGTGCGCTGGCTAAAACAATTAAAAATGGATGCAAATAGTACGAAAGTAGCACAGAAATTGCGCTAGAAATGACAATAATAACATAAGAAATAACCAATTCATTAAACAAACTTCCACTTGTTTTACGGTAAAAAATTTGGTACAAAAAATAAACCATAAAAACAAATAAGACAAAAAGAAAGTAGCCGATTGCATTTAAGTAATTGGTTGTAAAAACTTTAATGCCAGCGGTAGAAAGCAAAATGCCAGCCGAAAAAAGCACGGCAAGCAAAATAATTGAAAGAATTGCCAGCACCGTATTTTCTATTTTTCTTTTTTTAACATTAACACTAACTTTATTCATAATACCTCAAAAATGTTATTTAGAAATACATTCTTCTACCTCATAGTATATATCAAAATAGAGTAAATTGTCTAGCGTTTTTTTAGTTGTCCAGTTTTTAAGTATAACAGCATTTTTATCAAGTTGCTCTAAAATTTTATGTTTCATATCGTTTTCAAGTTTTGGCGCAAGCAAATTGCTGTCAATAAGCTTGTTTTCCAACTCGTAATAGGTTGTTTGTGTCAATTTTATAGGCAAAATGGCATTAAAAGCGACCTCATTAACTGTTTTTTGAAAATATTTATATTTGTCAAATTTTTTATTACTGGCAAAATTTAAAAAACAAAAATCTGTTTTAGTAACACTCTTGCCTGTTGGCACAAAAATAATACTTTCTTTTGGTAAAATAAATCTTTTATGGTAATAAACTTTAGCAAAAACTTCGCCTGAAGCGCCAACATTTGCCGTCAATTTTTTTTCTTCATCAACAATTTGTTCGCCCGCAATTAAAACATCGCCACGCTTAACCAAATCGCCACGCTTAACCTTTGCCGTGCCACTTTGCACAATAATTTTTGTGATAATACCATCTTTTGATGCGACAATTTTTTCCTTTTTATCCTCGTTAATATTTTCAAAAAACAGTTCTTCTTTTACCTCAATTTTCAAGGTTACGCCCTTATAATCAGCCACCGCAAAAGAAACGCCATCAATGTTTTGTATCGCCTTTTCAAGCTTTTTTGTATCGCTCACTTTTTTTGTTAAAGGCTTAATTCCATTTTGCGCTAAAACTTTCAAAATTTTATTGCTATCAACATTTTTATTGCCAACAATTTCTACCTTAAAAACAAACATATTGCTAACAAAACAAAAGCAAATTAACACAAAAACCCCAACAATTGCGCCAATATAACTATTAATGCTTTTAAAATTGAACTGTACGCCTTTTTTACTTAAAATTTTGTAGGTAAAACCATATTCTTTTAGCGTATTTATTATTTTTTTATAATGCAAAAAATCCACTTCAAAAATTATGCATTTTGCTTCCACTTTAACATTAAAAACTTCTAAGTTTTTTTCGGCAATAATATCTAAAAAACTAATTTGATTAATATTTACTTTAATTTTTGCTTTGTTCATTTTTCTCCAAATCGCCATTTTTATTGCTATTCGTGCTTATATTATCGCCATTTTCATTATTGTTTTTATTTACGCTATTATTTTTATTTATAATATCACTGTCATTGCTGTTTTTATTTACACTATTGCTTTTATTAATAATATTACTGCTTTCATTACTGTTTTTATTTAATATATTTTTGTTTTTACTTAGCTTTGCATTGCTGTTTCCCTCATAATCGCCTAAAAAAACACTTATAATTTCGCCTAAAATTAACACTTCGTTTTTAGTTAATTTTGCTATATTCAAACAATTGCCACAAATAAAAATGTTGCCAATTTTAAGTTTTAACACAATTTTATCCTCTTTGTAGGCTACAATTTTTTTGTATCCCTCAACAATAATACCCTTACCACTAAAAATAGTTATTGTGTAACCTAAAAGATTTTTTTTAGTTTCATTGCCTAAATCTTCAAAAATTTCATTAAAAAAAGACATACAGCACCTCATTTATACTATATGTCCTTAATTTTCATTTTATTAAAAAACAACAAAATTTAAATACACTTTATTCTAAAATATTATAAATTCATTTTATTTTAAAATATTACAAAAATATCTAGTAACTATATTATTAAACCAATTTTATTAAAATTAGCAAAAGTAAAATTTAAATTATTTTTAAAAATTAGCCAAGATGTTTTAGTTTTAGTTGCCTTTTTCTTCAGTTTCATAAACGCCTTCATCAACAGCGCCATCTTCGATATTAGCAGGTTCTTTCATTTTAGACGTATCAAAATTTGCGTCCATAATTTTTGACAAGTCATCATCAACCGAAACCGCATTGCCAGTAAAATCAATTTGAGTTTTTTCGGTGGCAACATTTTTTTCATTTGGTAACGGGCTAGCTTTCCCGGTAGAATATTCAATATTTTGGCTTTGCTTGTCGGTTTCTCTAAATTTTAAATAGTCGCCAATAAAGTTGTAGTTTACTGTTGCGCAAGGTCCGTTACGATGCTTAGCAATGATTAAATCAATTGGTTTAACCTCAGCGTTGGTAGGTTCGCCGTTTAAAAACATAACGATATCAGCATCTTGTTCAATAGCGCCAGACTCTCTTAAGTCGGAAAGTTTTGGAGTTTTATCGGGGCGTTGTTCAATCGAACGGGACATTTGCGAAAGCAAAATAACAGGAACACTCAATTCTTTTGCCATAATTTTCATACTTCTTGAAATCTCACTAACCTCTTGTTGTTTGCTATCTCTAGAGATTGATGAGCCCATTAATTGCAAGTAGTCAATAATAACCAAATCCAAACCACCAACTTTTTGCGCCAATCTTCTACATTTAGAAAGTATTTCTTGAGGGGTGGTGCTTGCTGTGTCATCAATAAAAATATTGCTATTGTCGTAAATATCTTTAGCGTGCCAAATTGCCTCAAATTCTTCGCTAGAAACCAAGCCTTTTTTGATTTTTTGCATTGAAACTTGCGCCATAGTGCAAATCATACGCTGCATAATCTCGCTAGTAGACATTTCCAAGTTGAATACAACAACATTTTTATGAGGAAAATTTTCTGCAATATTAGCTGCGATATTTAGTGAATACGCTGTTTTTCCGCAACCGGGACGGGCTGCAATAATAATCAATTGCGCAGGCAAAAAGCCGTTTGTGATGTTGTCGATATTGTTAAAGCCAGTGCGCAAACTGTTAATTTCGCCTTTATTTCGCATATTAACTTCCAATTTTTTAATAAAATCGTTGCCGGCATCTCTAATATGAATAAGGTTAGATTTTTGTCTTTCCTTGCCAATATCAAAGATAGATTTTTCGGCAAAAGCCAAAGTTTCTTGCATATCTTCGTTGTCGTACGCCTTATTAATAATATCGTTTGCGCCACCAATCAGCCTACGCATTGTGTAATTGCGCACAACAATATCCAAGTAATACTTAAAGTTTGCAGCGGAAGGCAAAATATTTGTTAAATCATTTATGTACGAAATACCACCAATTTTGTTGGTATTATCATCTTTTTCCAAGTAATCTGACAAAGTTACAACATCAATCGGCAAATTTTTGTTGTACAAATTTAGCATACTTGCAAAAATAATTTTGTGCGAATCATAGTAAAAATAATCTGGCGTAATTTTGCCAATAATATCAATCGAAACATCGTTATCAATTAATATTGCGCCCAAAAGTGATTGTTCTGCCTCAAAGCTATTTGGCATAACTCTTGCTTTATTTGTTGCCATATCGTACTCCTTTTACAGTTAAATTTTATAATTTTTTGATGATAATTTACAACTTTTTCAAATCATCAAGGGTGGTTTTCATAACGTTAAACGCAACTTCATAAGGTTGTTGCTTGGTTAAATCAACTTCTGCAAGCTTTAAAATTTCCACTGGCGACATGCTTCCGCCTGCGCACAAAAACTTTTTGTAGCCCCCTGTCGCATTTTTTTTGTTGGTTAAAATATTATTTGCGATACTAACCGCCGAAATAATGCCCGTAGAATATTTATAAAC
>JAVVTM010000011.1:0-16496 GCA_036653655.1 Clostridia bacterium
ACAGCGGTGCATTCTAGAATTTTTTCGCAAGTGATGTTTACATATTTTGTAATAGCGTCAAAAGCTTCATCTTCGGTGTTATTAACGCCATAATCGTTGCAAAGTTGCATAATCATTGCGCCGTGCTTATAAAGTGGATTTTCGGGGTCTGCCAATTCTTTACCAATTTTTCTTTCGCCAGTTAGATATGCGCTAATTAGTTTAAATTCCTTTTCTAGCCTGCCGGGCAAAATAAAAGTGCCCATAGCTTCAATTAAACCAATGCCTTCTTTTTTTATGTTATGCAAATCTTCTGTTGGGTGGAAAATGCCGTAAGGGTGCTTTTCATCTGTTCGATTGTTGCGTAAAATCATATCCAAAACAAATTCTCCCTCCTCAAAGTGGGCAATTGGAGTTACTGCGTTGTGTGGCTCGCCATCAGAAAAATTGATGATATTAACGCTTTCATCGCTGTAATCTTGCCATTGTTTTAGCACATAATCGGCGCAATTTACAACATCATCAATATTTTTACTTCTTATGCGAATTACAGAGTTGTACCAATCAAGGGTGGATATTGAACATTTTTTAAAGGTATTACTTTCGTAGCTATTGCGTTCTTTAGCCAAAAACATTGGCAACACTTTTTTGCCACCTTGATAGTGGTCGTGCGTTAAAATAGAACCGCCAACAATTGGCAATGCTGCGTTAGAACCTAAAAAGTAGTGTTTAAACATTTCTACAAAGTTTAGCAAACGCACAAAACAATTGCGGTCAACATTCATAGGGCGGTGTTCATCTGCTAAGGCAATTAGGTGTTGGTCGTAATATTGATAGGGCGAAAACTGAAACTCCCAATTTTCGTTGTTAAGATGTATTGGAATAATACGCAATGTCTGCCTTGCAGGGTGTGTTAGCGTGCCTTCAAAACCAACATTAGAAGGGCACAACAAGCATTTTGGGTAGTTTGTTTGGGCTTGCGTTTTCATTAATGCAATTTGTTTAGGGTCTTTTTCGGGCTTAGATAAATTGATGGTAACCCTAATATTTCCAAGCGGACCTGTATAATCCCAAATGATATTTTTGTTAATATCTATCATACGAATATAGTTGTTGTCAACTGATAAATTAAAAAACCAATCGGTTGCAGTGACGGTGTTTTTGCGCATACATAGGCAATCAAATTGCGCAATTACTGCGCTTGGCATTGGAGTTACTATACCTAAAATTTTGGTTTCATAACGTAAAGCATCTTCTTTTTTGCAAAGTTTATTTTTTATGGCATATTCTATTATTGGGTCAAGAATGTCAGTTTGCAAATCGCCATTAAACTCCGTAGGAAGTTCGGGCGAATTCAATTTAAATTCTGCTAATAAACTATTTCTAATTAAATTTTCATCATCTGTTTTTAAAGATAATTTTTGCTTAGAATAACTTATTAAGTTTTCTATTAAGTTTTTGATGTCCATTTGCGCCTCACTTTACTATACTAAATTAATGATATTATATATTATAACGATTTAATTATCAAGCAAATAAAAGTAAATACCTTAATTTGTGCGCTAAGTGCGCAAAGTTTAGCTTATTAGTTATTGATTATTTTTATAGTGTGTGATATAATAATTGCAATTAGTTTATAATAGAGGGGTACAAGATGTTAAATCAACAAAGTATTAATGGTTTGGCGACAAACAATTCTTTTAAAAATTGCGCTACCGCCTTATATGGCGCAGAAAATTTTAATTTGCAAGTGGAGCGTTACACAAATTTGTACAATCATCACAAAAACCTTTATTGCGCAGATGCAATGTTTTTTTCTTCTCCGGGCAGGATTGAGGTTTGTGGCAATCACACCGATCACAACAATGGCAAGGTTTTGTGCGCTTCAATCACCGTCGATACCGTAGCTTGCGTTACTCCAAGTTCTAAAAATGAAATTATCATTGATAGCATTGGCTTTCCTGTGGTTAAAATTAGCTTGGATAATTTAACATTAAACAAAAAAGAATACGGCACTTCTGAGGCGTTAGTTAAGGGCGTTGTTGCATATTTTATTAAAAATAATTACAAAATTGGCGGTTTTACTGCCTCAACAACTTCAAGCGTTTTTAAGGGCGCAGGCGTTAGTTCTTCCGCTTGTTTTGAGGTGTTGGTGTGCGAAATTTTAAACACGCTTTACAACAATAACAAAATGGACGCTATTACAAAAGCAAAAGCGTCGCACTACGCAGAAAGCGTTTATTTTGGCAAGCCTTGCGGTCTTATGGACCAAAGCGCAATTGCCATTGGCGGTGTTAGCTACATCGATTTTAAAAATACAAAACAGCCAAAAGTTGAGGGCATAAATTGGGCTTTTGAGGGTGTGGATATTGTTTTAATAAACACCGGTGGCGACCATTGCGATTTAACTGATGACTACGCAAGCATTAGGCTAGAAATGGAGCAAGTTGCGCAAGAATTGGGCAAAAATAAATTAAGAAAAGTTAGCGAAAAAGTTTTTTATGACAACTTGGTAACTTTACAAACAAAAGTTTCGGGCAGGGCAATTTTGCGAGCTATGCACTTTTTTGAGGAAAATAAGCGTGTTGACAAATGCGCAAAAGCAATAAAAAAAGGTCAGTTTAAAGGTTTTGCAAAATGTATTAACGAAAGTGGCGAAAGTAGCTACAAGTTGTTGCAAAATTGTTATTCAGCAAAAGATGTTAAACAAAGGATTCCTTTAGCTTTAGCTATATCTAAAAAGAATGCGGGAGTTTTGGCAATTCGTGTGCATGGCGGTGGCTTTATGGGCACGGCTATTGCATATGTAAATTCTGCAAGCACACAAAATTACGTTTCAGATATGAAAAAAGTTTTTGGAAACGAAAATGTTTTTGTTATTGGCGTGCGAAATTTTGGCGCTTGTCAAGTGGAGATATAAAAAATAATGGATCCTATTGCATTTAGTTTTAAACTTTTTAGTAAAATAATTGAGGTAAGGTGGTACGCTTTAATTTTAACATCATCAATGCTACTTGCGTTGGTGCTGTTGGTTTTTAACGCTACAAAAAAAGGCTACACTTCAGATTTATGTTTGGAATTGTTTTTGTGGATTTTACCACTTGCAATTTTGTTTGCAAGGTTGTTTTTTTCACTGCCAAGATATTTTCCTCCAAAAAGTTTTAGCGAATTTGTTAGGATTTTTGACATTACAGAAGGCGGATTAACTATTGTTGGCGGTGTTTTTGGCGGAGCGATTGGCGCAATAATCTGCTGTATTCGCAACAAAAAACCACTGTTCAAAATTTTTGATTTGCTTATTCCTTCGCTTTTGCTTGGGCAATGCTTGGGCAGGTGGGGCAATTTTGTCAATCAAGAGGTTTATGGCGTTTTAATTCAACCAGAATGGCTACACTTTTTCCCTATTGGCGTACAAATTGGTGGCGAGTGGCATTATGCTTCATTTTTTATTGAAAGCTTTTTTAATTTTTGCGCATTTATTTTCTTTATGTGGTTTTTAATGTACAAAAAAGAGAGAAAAGTTGGCATGACAGCGTTGCTTTATTTGTGTTGGTACAACTTTTTGCGCGCATTTATGGAGTTTTTCAAAGAAGACCCACTTTCTTGGCACGGCATTAAATTAATACAGTTAATTTGCTTTATTGTGGGCATAATTAGTGTTGTGTTTGCTTTATTATTGCATTTTAACAAGTTTACACTAGATAAATTTTTGCCAAAATTGTTTTTGGATACTTATAAGGATAAGTTTAAAAGCAACAACAATTACGCTTATGCAGATGTGTTGCAAGTTGAGGAAAATTTTGAGGATACAACTTGCGGACAAACAAGTAAAAATATAGCTAACAAAAATATTAAAAACGAAAGCGTTAAAAATGATAATAAAAAAAATATTAGCGTAAATGCTAGCGCAGACAATATAAACAAAAAAGAAGATATAAATAAGTTTAACATTAAAAGTGGCTTAACGCAAACTGAGGTTGACGACAAAAATATTAAAAACGAAAGCGTTAAAAATGATAGTGCGCAAAAAAACAAGCAGGAAAATACACAAGAAAGTGCGCAAGAAAATAAGCATATTAGCAACACGCAAAAGCAAGTAAAACAAAAAACAAAAAACGGAGATATCAATGAGAAAAAGTGATAAAGCTATAATGTTGAATGTTATTATTAGCATTTTGACAATAGTTTTTAGTTTATTATTACTTATAGATGTTCTTTTATCCACCAAAACGGCGCAGTATAATTCGTTGTGGTATGGCATAATTTTAATGTATTTTGCAAGCATATTTATTGCTTTAGCAATGGTATTAAAAGCGCCAGCCTATATCAATTTTAGCGCAATTTTTGGTGGCATTTTTATTTCTATCCATGTTGCAAGCAGGTTTGAAAATTTATCTTTTGCAAATATGTGGCCAATAATTTTTATTTGTTTGGGCATTGGCATGTGCATTACCTTTATTTTTAGTAGAAGAAGCCTCTATTTGTCATTGGGCATTTTATTAATTGCAATTAATATTGCAATGCTAGTGTGCGCTTATTTTAACAAATGGTACTACATTTTTCCTTTAATTGGCGTTTTGTTTGGGATTGTTGCGTTGGGTGTTAATGTTAAAAGAATGTACAAACGATCAAGCAAAAAGGAAATGTTTGATTACTATGTTGAACCTTCAACCGATAACGAAAAAAAAGATAACAAATAATAATTGTAAAAAGATAACAAATGCGATTACAGTAAATTTAATTTAAAAAACATACAAAACATACAAAAGTAATATGTAAAAGAAAATATATAAAATTAAATTTAGTAAAAAAATATATAAAAGTAATATGTAAAAGTAAATTTAGTAAAAATATATATAAAAACATATAAAAATAAACATATAAAAACATACAAAAGTAATATCGTAAAAGCAAAATAAAAGGTAAAATAATTACCATTAAAATACAAAATATAGGATAAAATATGAGCTGTTGGAGGCTGTAATGAGAAATTTAACATTACTTACTGATTTGTATCAACTTACTATGATGTACGGTTATTACAAAACAGAAAAAATGAACCAAGTGGCAATTTTTGACGTTTTCTACCGTGGAGTTGGCAACAATTACGCTATGGCTTGCGGGTTAGAACAAGTGATTGATTATATTGAAAATTTGCGTTTTGAAGAAGATGATATTCAATATTTGAGAAGCAAAAAATTGTTTAACGAAGAATTTCTTGGTTTGTTGCGCAATTTTAAATTTACTGGCGATATTTATTCTGTTCCTGAGGGGACAATCATTTTTCCTTACGAACCAATTTTAACAGTAAAAGCGCCAATTTTTCAGGCGCAATTGATAGAAACAGCGGTGTTATGCATTTTAAATCATCAAACTTTGATTGCAACAAAGGCTAGCCGAATTGTAAATAGCGCAGAGGGCGAAAGTGTTGCGGAGTTTGGTTTGCGTAGGGCGCAAGGGCCGGATGCTGGCATTTATGGCGCAAGAGCCGCAATTATTGCGGGGTGCAATTCTACGTCTAATGTTTTGTGTGGGCAGATGTTTGATGTGCCAATTAGTGGAACGCATGCGCACAGTTGGGTTATGAGTTTTCCTGATGAGTTAACTGCTTTTGAGGAATATGCAAAATTGTATCCAGATAACTGTATTTTGTTGGTTGATACATACAACACCCTAAAAAGTGGCGTGCCAAACGCTATAATCGTACTAAAAAAATTAAAAGCGCAAGGGCACAAAAAGCTTGGCATTAGGCTTGATAGTGGCGATTTAGCTTATTTAAGCAGAGAAGCAAGAAAAATGCTTGATAGCGCAGATTTAAAAGATGTTAAAATTTTTGCAAGTGGCGATATTGATGAAGAAGTTTTGTTGTCATTGCACGCTCAAGGCTGCAAAATTGACTGTTGGGGCATTGGCACAAGGCTAATTACTTCGGACAATTGCTCAAGCCTTGGTGGCGTTTATAAGCTTGCTGGCATTGAGGAAAATGGCAAAATTATCCCTAAACTTAAAAAATCGGACACTCCCGAAAAAATTACCAATCCGGGGTTAAAAAAAGTTGTGCGTTTTTACAGCAAAATTGACAATAAAGCCATTGCAGATTTGATTTGTTTAAAAGAAGAAAGTTTTGAAAATTTGGAAAGCCTTGAAATTTTTCATCCTAACTATGTTTGGAAAAAAACTTTACTAACCAATTTTTACACAAAAGATTTGTTGGTGGATATTTTTAAAGGCGGAAAGTTGGTTTACAAAAAGCCTACAATTAAAGAAATTAGGGCAAATGCAAAACTATCTAACGAAAGTTTTTGGGAGGAAATTAAGCGTATTTTAAACCCAGAAATTTACAAAGTTGATTTATCACAAAAACTTTACGATTTAAAACAGGAATTATTGACATCAAAATAAATAATATTACAATATATTATAATATTTATCATTAAATATAGCCGTAGTTATTTTATAATTTTTTTAGGAGGTAACTATGGCTAATTTTAATTGTGTACGAAAAGGATACAATAAAAGTGAAGTTGATAATTTTATTGTTAGCGAAGAAAAAAAATTTAAAGATAAATTTGATGAACAAATGTTGCTTATTCAACTACTAAAAGAGGAAAATTTTAAAATTAAAAAGGAAAATGAGGTTTATAAAGATAAGGAAAACAGTGTTACCAAGGCGCTTTTAACCGCTGTTGATAAGGCAAAGGAAATGGATGTTATTTCTAAAATCCGTTTTTCGCTGGAGGGCGAGCGCATTAAAATTTTTCAGGCTAAGTGGACAAGCTATTGCAAGGAAAACCGCAAAACAATTAATATCAAAGTTAAAGATGAAACCCAAGATTATCTAAACAATATGAAAGAGGAAATTTTTGGCGCAATGCAAAAAGATTTATCCATTTTTGACAAAGATTTTTACGGCGAGGCTTTAGAGCAGTTTGGTAGGGAGCAAAGCAGATTAAAAAGGCAAAATAACGCAGGATTTGAAAATTTGAGGCGAGCTATTGAAAACAACGAAGATTTTGAAGAAGATGAAGAAATAGAAGAAAACGAAGAAATAGAAGATAACGAAAACGAAGAAATAGAAGATAATGAAGATGAAGAAATTGAAATGCTTATAGATACGGAAATGAAAAAAAGCGCCTTTTTTGATAGCGCTAAAAACACATTTGCAGAAGATAGTAGGTTAAACAACAAAAATAATAGCGCTAAAAAAAGTTGTATTGATAATAATAAATTAAATAAAGATAACGATATTTCTTTTAATTTGCAAGATTTAGAAAATCCGCCTTCACTTGAAAAGTTGTGCAAGCAACTAGGGTTAAATTAGCGTGCAGTTTGCATTAAATTGACGCATATTTGATTGAAAAATGGCGCATAAGTTCAATATTGTATAAAATTATTTTATTATTTAAAAAAACTTGACAAGCAATAAAAAAATTATTATAATAGGTGTAAAGGTTAAAGCCTTTACAGAGGTTTTATGAAAGAGGACAAACTTTACATTAGCATTTACAACGATTATTATGGTATGCTTTTAACAAAACATCAAACAGAAATTGTTGGTTTGTACTATGATTGTGATGTTTCTTTAAACGAGATTGCCGAGCAATACAACATTTCGAGGCAAGCCGTGCGTGATACCTTAGTGCGTGCTGAAAATTTGCTTGAAGATTACGAAAGCAAGTTAAATTTAGTGCAAAATGACAAAGTTTTTGCTAACGAATTGCAACAAATTATTGGCAAAATTGATAAAAGCACCAAAGAAGAAATTAAAATCGAGTTGCAAAATTTGCAAAATAGGAGGTAAATATGGCATCATTTGGAAGTTTAAGCGAAAGGATTAACCACATTTTTTCTAAGTTAAAAGACAAAGGAAAATTGAGCGAATTAGAAGTTAAACAAGCTATGCGAGAAGTTAGAATTGCGCTACTTGAAGCTGATGTCAATTTTACCGTTGTTAAAGATTTTATTGCAAATGTCAGCGAAAAGGCAGTTGGCGAAGAAATTTTAAATAGTTTATCGCCAGTGCAACACGTTATTAAAATTGTTAACGATGAATTGGTTGCCTTAATGGGCAGCACTCACACAAAATTGGTTATCGCCGACAAGCCTCCAACTGTAATTATGATGTGCGGTTTGCAAGGCGCAGGCAAAACAACAATGTGCGGAAAGTTAGCGTTAATGTTAAAAAAGCAGGGCAAAAAGCCATTGCTTGTAGCGTGTGATATTTACCGCCCAGCCGCAATTAAGCAATTGCAAGTTGTGGGCAAAAGCGTGGATACTCCCGTTTTTGAGTTGGGGCAAATTAATCCAATAAAAATTGTTAAAGAAGCGCACAAAGAAGCCTTAAAAAGCGGATATGATATATTAATTATTGATACGGCAGGCAGGTTGCACATTGATGAAACCCTAATGCAAGAGTTAAAAGACATTAAAAAAGAAGTTAATCCTAACGAAATTTTGCTTGTTGTTGATTCTATGACAGGGCAAGATGCGGTTAATGTTGCTAAAACCTTTAATGAAAACCTAGAAGTTAGCGGTATTGTTTTAACAAAACTTGATGGCGACACTCGTGGTGGGGCGGCATTATCAATTAAAGCGGTTACGGGCAAGCCAATTAAATTTTGTGGCATTGGCGAAAAGATGGCGGATATCGAACCATTTTACCCCGACAGAATGGCAAGCCGTATATTGGGTATGGGCGATGTTTTAACCCTTATCGAAAAGGCTCAAAGCGCATTTTCGCAAGAAGAAGCGGTTAATTTAACCAAAAAAATGCGCAACTCAACTTTTACGCTTGAAGATTATTTGCAACAATTTGACAAAATGAAAAAGATGGGTAACATAAAAGATATGATGAATATGATGCCCGGTATGGCTGGCAAAATTAAAGGCGATATTGATATTGATGACAAAAAAATATTGCATATGAAGGCAATAATCCAATCTATGACAATGAAAGAAAGGGTTAACCCTTCAATTATCAAGGCTTCAAACAAAAAAAGGATTGCATTGGGCAGTGGCACAACCATACAAGAAATTAACCAGTTGCTTAAGCAATTTGAACAGACAAAAGATTTGATGAAAAAGTTTTCATCAGGTAAAAAAATAAAAGGTTTATTTTAATAACAACCGCAAGGTTAAAATATTTTTAACGGAGGATATAAAAATGGCAGTAAAATTAAGACTTACAAGAATTGGCGCTACAAAAGCACCTTTTTACAGAATCGTAGCAATGGATAGCAGAAAATCAAGAGATGGTCAATGCTTAGAAACTTTAGGTTATTACGACCCAACTAAAAACCCAGTTGATGTTAAAATCAATGCAGAATCAGCTTTAAAATGGTTAAAAACTGGCGCACAACCAACCGAAACTGTACGCAGCCTATTAAAGAAAAACGGCATTATTGAGTAAGAGGTATTATGCAAGAGTTAGTTAAATATTTAGTTTCTCAATTGGTAGAAAACGAAGATAGCGTTGAGGTCGTTTTAACAGACGAAGGCTCTAATACTATTGTTAATATCAATTGCGCAAAGGAAGAAATTGGCAAAATTATCGGTAAACAAGGTAGGATTGCTAAGGCTATCCGCACAATAGTTAAAGCGTGCGGTATTAAACAAGGTGTTCATTACAGCGTTGAGATAAATGAAAAATAACATAGTTATTGGTAAAGTTTTAAAGCCTCAAGGTATTAAGGGCGACATTAAAATTTTACCTTTGACAGATAACCAAGAACGATTTAACAAATTGGACAGCGTTACTATCAAGGGTGTAAATTATAAAATCGAAAAAGTCGCTTGCAATACGCACGGGCTTTTTTTAAAGCTTTTGGGCTTAGATGATAGAACTATTGCAGAAAGCTTGCGGGGCGAAGACGTAATAATACCTCGTGAGAAGGCAATTAAATTGCCAAAAGACAGATACTTTGTTGTGGATATGATTGGCATTGAAGTGTTTGCAGATGATGTTTGTTTGGGCAAGATTATAGATATTTTACAATATGGTAGCGCAGATATTTATTGTGTTAAGGCAAAGGTTGGCAACAATTTTATGTTTCCGGCGCTTGCTAAAGTTATCATTGATATCAATATCGAAAAAAACATTTTAACATTAAACAAGCAGGCATTTGATGAGGTTGTGTGTTATGAAGATTGATGTGTTGACACTTTTTCCTGAGATGTTTGAGGCGTTAAACGCAGGTGTTATTGGTAGGGCGTTAGAAAAAAAGATTTTTTGCGTTACCACAACTAATATCCGAGATTTTTCGCAAGATAAACACAAAAAGTGTGATGACTATTCTTATGGCGGTGGGGCTGGTATGATTATGACTCCACAGCCTTTGCACAGCGCAATAACCGAAACTGACAAAAATCACGAGTGTTTGCGCATTTATATGTCGCCAAAAGGTAAAGTATTGAGCCAATCGCTTGTGGAAGAATTGAGCAAAAAAGACAAAATTATGTTGGTTTGTGGCAGTTATGAGGGCATTGACCAACGCATTATCGACCTTGATATAGATGCGGAAGTTTCTATTGGCGATTATGTTTTAACAAGTGGCGAATTGCCTGCTATGGTGTTGATTAACGCTATCGCTAGGTATATTGACGGCGTTTTAGGTAGTGAAGAAAGTACTAATGAAGAAAGTTTTGTAGAAGGTATGTTAGAATATCCGCAATATACAAGACCAAAAGAGTTTTTAGGGTTGAGTGTGCCAGATGTTTTGCTTTCGGGCAATCATCAAGATGTATCAAAATGGCGACAAGAACAGCAATTAAAAATTACTAAAAAGATGCGTCCTGAATTAATAAAGGAGTAATATGGATATTCAATGGTTTCCCGGGCATATGACCAAAGCTTACAGAATGATGGAAAAAGAAATTAAGCTTGTTGATAGCTTAATTTATCTGTTAGATGCAAGGTGTATTGAAGCTTGTTTTAACCCAAAATTTGATGCGCTAATAGGAAACAAACCAGTTTTATATGTAATTAATAAAGCAGATTTATGTGAAGAAAAAGACATTGCCGATTGGATTAAAGAGTTTAAAAATAGAGGCAAAAATGTTATGTTTTGCAATTCAACAGCAAGTAAAGATAGAAAAAAAATTATCGAAAATTTGAAAAAAATCAATTTACCAACAATCGAGCGTTACAAGCTTAAGGGCGTTAACAAGGTTGTGCGAGCAATGGTTGTGGGCGTTCCTAACAGCGGAAAATCAACATTGGTTAATTGCTTGTGTGGCTACAAAAAAACGGCTACGGGCAATATTGCAGGCGTTACAAGGGGCAAACAGTGGGTTACGCTTGAAAATAATATCGAAATTTTGGATACCCCGGGCACATTGTGGGGCAGGTTTGAAAACCAAACCTACGCCAAACATTTGGCTTTTGTTGGCAGTATTAAAGATGGCATTTACAACAATTATGATATGGCGCTAGAAATTTTGCAGTTTTTTAAAACCAATTATACTCAGCAATTTTTGCAACGGTTTAACTTGGAAATGGTTGAAGAAACATTAATAATGTTTGACAAAATTGCATTAAACAGAGGTATGATTATTAAAGGTGGCGAACCTGATGTTGACAGAACGGCAAGCGCTATTGTTGATGATTTTAGAAAACAAAAAATTGCTAAAGTTATGCTAGAAAAAGTTAAAGAAAAGCAATAAAACAATATTAATTGGCAAAATGTAAAACGCAAAAAGCATATATAAAAATGGCAAAAAATGCGAAAAAATATATCTTAAATTGGCAAAGCAAAAAACTAATTAAGGAAAATATGTCAAAAATTGAAATTAACAAGCTACAATATGAAAACGAATATTTAGCCAAAGGCGCAAAGCTAATTGGCGGTGTTGATGAAGTTGGCAGAGGACCTTTAGCAGGCCCTGTTGTTTGCGCTTGTTGCGTTATGCCAATGGATAATATTATTGAGGGCGTTGATGATAGCAAAAAATTGAGCGAAAAAAAACGCAATATTTTAAGCGAAAAAATTAAGGAAATAGCAATTGATTACAAAATTGCGCTTTTAGATGAAAAGGTTATTGACAAAATTAACATACTAAACGCAACAAAACAATGTATGGTAGACGCTATTAACGGGTTGAAAGTTGCGCCAGATATTGTGCTAATTGATGCCGTACAAATTAAAGCTAATTTTCCTACATTCAGCATAATTAAAGGAGATTTAAACTCTTATTCTATCGCTTGCGCAAGCATTTTAGCAAAAGTTGAAAGGGATAGAATGATGGTTGAATACAGCAAAATTTATCCAGAATACGGGTTTGAACAAAACAAGGGATATGGCACTAAAACGCATATTGAGCAAATTGAAAAAATTGGAATATGCGAAATACATCGACACAGTTTTGTAAAGAATTTTGTATGAACAACAAAAAACTTGGCGTTTGGGGCGAAGTGCAGGCACAAAAATATTTAAAAAAAGCGGGCTACAAAATTTTGGAAACAAATTATGAAACCAAGCTGGGCGAGATGGATATTGTTGCTAAAATTGATGATACTTTAGTTTTTGTTGAAGTTAAAACAAGAGAAACTAGCGAGTATGGTATGCCATTTGAGGCAGTAACCGCATTTAAACAAAACAAATACATTATTATGGCAAAACAATATTTGCTAATTAAAAACCCTAAATATCAAGAAATACGCTTTGATGTTATTAGCATTTTGGGCGAAGATTTGCAACATATTGAAAATGCGTTTGATTGCAATTAATTATTGCAAAAAAAATTAAAAAACAGTAAAAAATGCTTGTTATTATTAAATTATTATGATATTATGTCAAGGACTTCGGATGTTCCTCTGTTCATTGATTGATTACGAACATTTAGTAAAATATAGGAGGATAAGTCAAATGAATATTATGGATGTTATTGAAAAAGAAAATATGCGTACTGATTTGCCAGAAGTTAAAATTGGAGATTCAGTTAAAATTTTCGTAAAAGTTGTCGAGGGTACAAGAGAAAGGCTTCAAGCATTTGAAGGTGTTGTTATTGCCCGTCAAAACGGTAGTTGCAGAGAAACTATCACAGTAAGAAGGTTATCTTATGGCATCGGCGTTGAGCGTATTTTCCCAATCCACTCACCAAAAATCGACCACATCGAGGTAATTTCTCACGGTAAAGTTAGGCGTGCTAAGTTGTACTACTTGCGTGATAGAGTTGGTAGAGCTACTAAACTTAAACAAATTCGTTAACAAACAAAATAATTTAAGCAACCTTAGGTTGCTTTTTTTATTGCCAAAATTTTAAAGAGGCGCAAAGTATAAAATTTAGCGCTTTTTAACACTGATTTTTAATTGCAATTTGTCGCTTTTTTGCGGTTTTCTTTATTATATTATAATTATTATAAGTAAATAAGAAATTTTTGCAAAAAGTATAGATTTTATTATAAAAAAGTGTTACAATATTTTATACTGACTTGTATATATTCATTTTAAAAGTAAACAATGTGGAGTAATTTGGAGTAATTATGAAAAGATTTAAATTTTTTGCTTTAGTATTTATTGTAATTTTAGCAATGAGCTTAGCGTTTACAGGTTGTGGCGCAAAAGAAAAATTGGTGCTAAACGGCGATTTTAGCAGTTTTGACACAGAAGAACAACATATGAACGAGTGGACATATGTTAACAACAACAAGGCTGATGACTCTTTTATCGACGAGCCATTATACACCGTTGAAGACCCTAATGTTGACGGAGCGCTTAAGATTGGCAGGTATGTTACATTGTCAATTAGTTCTAATCCTTCATATGCGCAAATGCGTCAAAAGGTTAAATTGCAAAAAGATGTTACTTACAAGTTGTCTGCAAAAATAAATGTGGAATCTAATTTGAGCGGTAAAACTTCTAAGTTTGTTGGCGCTTACGTTGGCTTTTTGGAAGACCCTAACTTTAGGGAATTGGTAGTTAACGAAAAAACTAGCGGTTGGGTTGATAAGGAAGTTTATTTTACTCCATCATCAAATAAAGAAATGACTCTTGTTGTGGGCATTGGCATTGAGGAATCAAAGGCTAAGGGCGCAGCAAAATTTGATAATATTAAAATTGAGCGTGCAGACGCTCCACTTAATACTCCAATTTATACTATTAAAAAGGGTAATGATTTTTCACTAAGTAATGGCGGAAGTGTTAGTTATGTGGTGCTATTTGCCATGTTCTCATTAATTATTTCGGGCTTTTTTGTGTTGTTAATGCGCAAGTTTAACAACGTTGGACAAATTGAATTAAAAAACCAAAAAGCGAGTGTGTTTGTTTCTAACACGGCGTTATTTATTTATTTAATATTGGGCGCATTTCTTATGCGGTTTATTTGGGTGTTGGTGTCTTATGGCAACAGCGATTTGATTTCGCAAATGTCAAAGATTTCCACATTGCTTGCAACAAAGCAACCTTGGAACATTTATGCAAATACAACCACCACAATGCCAGTGGGCAATATGTACATTTTGTGGTTGATTGGCGGGCTTAGCAACTTGCTAAATATTGAAACGGGTTCGGTTGGTATGGCAATTATTTTAAGAATGCCAGCAATTATCGCCGATATTATTGTTTGTTATTTGATTTACAGTGTGGCAAGCAAATATCACAATATGATAACCGCAACGCTAATTGCAGGGTTGTACGCAATTTTGCCAGTGTTCTTTACGGTTTCTTCAATTTGGGGTATGTTTGTTCCTATCACTGTATGTTTGTTGTTTGCAATGGCGTTGTTTATGCTAAAGAAAAATTATATTGGCGTAAGCGCATTTTATTTGCTTGCGTTGCTAACCAACAATTATGTGCTAATTTTGTTGCCGATTGTTGTGGCGTTTTATGTTATGTTGATTGTTAAAAATCAAAAAAATGCCCTTGGCGTTATTATTACAATTATAGCGTCTGCCATTGCGTTCTATTTGGTAACATTGCCATTCACATACAAATATGTTGCAGATAGCAATGCTTTCTTTGCCTTTAAAAAGATTTGGGCAGATTTTAAAACCGATAATCTTTACAACCAAAACGCATTTAACTTGTACAGCATTTTTGCATTGCAAAACGTTGCGTTGCCAACGGCAATCAATGTGCTTAACGGCATTTTTGTTTGCGCAACAGCGGGCTTTATTGTTTACGCTTATGTTGCAACTCACAACCGATTGGATTTGATTTTAATGATGTCTATGATGTTTGCAATATTTGGCAATTTGTGCGCAAAAGCAACGGTAGAATTTAATATCATTGCGCTTGGCTTAATGTTGTTGTATATCGCAATTGCAGGGGATAGGCGAGTGCTTAGAGTGTTTAATGGCTATGCGTTTTTGTCATTCTTAAACGTTGCCGAATTGATGAGCCGAAGCGGTTTTATCAGCAACAACCCTAACGCAAGCTATGTTACAATTTACAATGCAGATGCGTTTTTGATTTTCTTTAGTATTTTGAGCGTTTTGTTGACAGTGTACTTTATCTATTTGGTTGTTGACATTGTGTTAAAAGACAAAAAAGAAATTATTACTCAAATGAACGGTAGCGTTGCAAACGAATTTAAAGCTTCCTTTGCCAAAATTAAAGCAAAAGTTACAAGAAAAAGCAATTAATTAATGGTAAAGTTTTTAAAAAAACAGCACTAATTAAGCGTAAAAGTTTAAAAAAAACAACATAAATTAAGCGTAAAGTTTTTTTAAAAACAACACTAATAAAGCGAAAAAGTTTAAAAAAACAACATAAATTAAAAGCGCAGTAATAAATTTATTGGGTACAAAGTGTATTAGATGTGCCAACAAAATAACTAAAGGGAATAAATAAAATTTAGCTAAAGCGATGTTTTATATTGTGATTAATGTTATCAAAAATAAACAGTTATACCTTAGATGGTATTGAAGGGTTAAAAGTTGATATAGAAGTTGATATAAACGCTGGGTTGCCATCTTACGACATTGTGGGGTTGGTGGGCACTGCCGTTAAAGAATCACGGGAGCGTGTGCGTTCCGCAATTAAAAACAGCCATTTTGGTTATCCTCTAAAAAAAATTACCATCAATTTAGCGCCTGCCGATATTAAAAAAGAGGGCGCATTTGATTTGCCAATTGCGGTTGGCGTGCTAATTGCAAGCGAGCAAATGCACAGCGTTGATTACAAAGATTACATTATTTTGGGCGAACTTTCCCTTGATGGAAGCGTCAAGCACATTAAAGGTATTTTGCCAATTATTATCAGCGGTTTGCAAAGCGGTTACAAAAAATTTATTATCCCGTGGGATAACAAAACCGAGGCAAGTTATATTGAGGGTATTGAGGTTTTTGCCGTTAAAAGCTTGGTGGAAACTTGCGATTTTTTGGAGCAACACAACCTAGAAAAAACAAAGCTTTCAGTTTATGAAAACATTAAAAATGTTAACAAATACAATGTGGATTTTTGTGAAGTTAAAGGGCAAAAAGTTGCCAAGCGCGCGCTAGAAATTGCCGTTGCCGGCGGACACAATATTTTAATGATAGGCCCACCCGGTACAGGCAAAACAATGCTTGCAAAGTGTGT
>JAVVTM010000012.1:0-15730 GCA_036653655.1 Clostridia bacterium
TTCTTAATTGTTTTTATTGTTAAAATATAAAGTAAAATTTATGCATTTTGGATATTTATTTTCCAAATAAAATCATAACTACGCAATAAAATCATAACTACGCAATAAAATCATAACTACGCAATAAAATCATAACTACCTATTAAATTAAAAAGAACTAAGTAAAACTTAGTTCTTTCTGTTTTTAATTGCTTTAATTTGCTTTATTAGAATATAAAAATTATTCCATCATATCGCTTTTCCAATTTTGCAAACAATTTTTAAAGCATTGCTTTGTTCAATTTTGCAAACAATTTTAAAGCATTGTTAGGATATAAAAATTATTCCATCATATCGCTTAATTTCTTTTTTATAAGCTTTTTTGTTTTCTTTACAGCTGAATTGTTCATTGATGCTAAAGTTACAGCAGTAGCGACAACGCCCATAGCCATACCTGTCATAAAATCTTTCATAACTACCTCCTTTGCTTATTGTTTGCAAATTTGCTAGTTATAATTTGACAAATTTTGTTATTTTTTTTGCTTCAATACTAAAGTTATGGCAATATATTTTACCTACTATATTAAAGTTGTTGCAATATGCTTTGCCTATCTTTTTAAGGTTATAGCAATATGCTTTTTTATTTTACTAATTTTGCTCAACTTTAAAGCTTATTTGTTTGATTTATTTTTGTCGCCTTTGCTCAAATAATCATCAACGGCTTTAGATATCGCTTCTTCGGCAAGTACCGAACAGTGAATTTTCTGTGGTGGCAAGCCTTCCAATTCCTCAACAACATCTGCATTTGTCAAGCTTTTGGCATAATCTATGCTTTTGCCAATTATCATTCTTGTGGCAACAGAGCTTGAAGCTATCGCTGCTGCGCAACCAAAAGTCCTAAATTTTGCATCTTTTATGATATTATCTTCAACTTTGATAGTTATTTCCATAATATCGCCACAACTTGCGTTGCCAACTTTGCCGTATCCGTCATTGTTTTCTATATACCCAATGTTTTCTGGGTGCGCAAATTCTTCCATTACTTTATCGTTATACATGTATTTCTACTCCTTTTATTTCCTTAAATAGCGGTGATAAAACCCTTAAATCGTTTACAATATTTTTTAAATTTTCTACCATAAAATCAATTTGTTCTTTTGTATTGCATTTTCCAAAACTAAACCGCAAACTTCCGTGCGCAAGTTCTATCGGCACTTTGATTGCAAGTAGCACGTGAGAAGGGTCAAGCGAACCGCTAGAACAAGCCGAACCGCTAGAAACCGCAATCCCTTTTAAGTCTAACCTCAAAAGTAACGCCTCGCCTTCGATAAATTCAAAACTAAAATTTGCATTGTTGCTTAGCCTTTTGCTAAAATCTCTTGTGCCGTTAAACCTAACATCTTTGATGTTTTTTTCAACTTCTTGCACAAAATAATCACGCAATTCTCTGTTGTGGGCGTTGTTTTTATCACGCTCGCTAACTGCCAACTCTAACGCTTTAGCCATACCCACAATACTTGGCGTGTTTGTAGTGCTTGCTCGTTGGTTTCGTTCTTGCTCGCCACCTGTCATAAATTTTGCAATTTTAACTTTGTTAGATTTGTAAAGCACGCCAACGCCTTTTGGCCCGTAAAATTTGTGCCCTGACATACTTAACATATCAATATTATCACGCTCAACATCAATATCAAGGCTACCTACCGCTTGCACGGCATCGGTGTGAAAATAAATGTTGTGCGCCTTTGCAATAGCTCCAATTTGCGCAAAAGGTTGAATACTGCCAATTTCGTTGTTAGCAGTCATAATTGTAATTAAAATTGTTTTGTCGGTTATTGCATTTTCCAAATCGGTAAGGCTTACAAAACCCTCTGTATCAACTGGCAAATATGTTACATCAAAACCTTGTTTTTCCAACTGGTGGCATGTGTCAATAACAGCTGGGTGCTCAATTGCAGAAGTGATAATGTGGTTGCCTTTGTCTTGCAACGCCATTGCCGTGCCTTTTATTGCCCAATTGTCCGCCTCTGTCCCGCCAGAAGTAAAATAAACTTCGGTTGGTTTGCAATTTAATGCTTTAGCTATTTTTGCCCTTGCAATATCTACGCCTTTACAAGCCTCTCTACCATAAAAGTGTTGAGAACTTGCGTTGCCAAATATATCTGTTAAATATGGCATCATTTCATCTAAAACTCGTTTGTCCATATATGTTGTGGCAGAATGGTCGCAATATATTTTCATATTTTCTCCTTTATTAACCTTCGTCAATAATACTTTGTATTGTAATGGAATCTAAAAAATTGTTAATTTGCAAATAAAGCTTGTTCCAAACGTCGTGCGTACTGCAATGACACTTTGCGTTACAATTGCCGTGTATGCAATCTACAATTTGCAAGCCATCTTCAAGCACACGCAAAACCTCGCCAACAGAAATGTTTTGTGGCGCTTTTATTAAAAAATAACCACCGCTAACACCTCTAACACTGCCAATAATTTCCGCCTTGCGCAACGCTAAAAAGAGTTGTTCCAAATAGCCCTCGCTCAATTCTGTATTTAATGCAATTTGTGATAATGGCATTGTTTGACCATAGTTTTTTGCTAGTTCGCATACGGCTTTTAAACCGTATCTAGCCTTTGATGATAACTTCATTTCTTAATCCCTACTGTTTTACTAGGTTTTATTTTACAAGTTTTTTTACTCTATGTCAATAGTTTTTTAATACTATTTTATTTTTTTTTAATATTGTATTAATTTTTAATATTTCATTATTTGTAACGCATTAGTTTTACAACGCTATTTTTATTTGATGCTATTAGTATAAATAAAAAAAGCCAAAATCTTTCAATTTCAGCTTTTATTATTAACATTTCACAAATTTTTAATTCTTTTAAAAACTTTGTAATTTTATAAAATATCGTGTTCGTAAATTGGAAATTTAGCGCATAATTCGCCAATAATTTTGCCAACTCTATCAATTGCGTCCTCTTTATTGTCAATAATATCGGTAATACAATCGGCAATAATCTTCATTTCGGCTTCTTTCATACCTCTTGTTGTAACAGCTGGAGTGCCAATCCTAACGCCAGAAGTGATAAAAGGGCTTTTAGTTTCAAAAGGAATTGTGTTTTTATTGGCAGTAATGTGCGCCCTATCAAGCAACGCTTCAACTTCTTTGCCTGTTGTTTCGCCTTTATTTGTTAAATCAATTAGCATTAAATGATTGTCTGTGCCGTTAGAAACAAGGTTAATGCCGTTTGCCATTAAGTTTTGGGCAAGAACATTAGCGTTTTTAACAACTTGTTGTTGATATTGTTTAAATTCATCACTCATAGCCTCTTTTAATGCAACAGCTTTGCCTGCAATCACGTGCATTAATGGACCGCCCTGAATACCGGGGAAAATAGCTTTATCAATTGCTTTTGCATATTTTTCTTTGCACAAAATCAATCCGCCACGAGGGCCTCTTAATGTTTTGTGAGTAGTTGTTGTAACAATATCTGCATATTCAACTGGGTTTTGGTGCAAACCAGCGGCAACTAAGCCTGCAATGTGCGCCATATCAACCATTAAATATGCGCCAACACTATCTGCAATTTGCTTAAATCTTTTAAAATCAATTTCTCTAGCATAAGCAGATGCGCCTGCAACTATCATTTTAGGTTTAAATTCAGTAGCAATTTTTTGCACTTCGTCATAATCAATCCTACCAGTTTCCTTGCTAACGCCATAAGGTACAAAATTGAAATATTTGCCCGAAATATTAACGGGACTACCGTGAGTTAAATGCCCACCGTGCGCCAAATTCATACCCAAAACGGTATCGCCCGGTTCTAATAAAGCAAAATAAACAGCTAGGTTTGCATTTGCGCCACTGTGTGGTTGCACATTTGCGTGTTCTGCGCCAAAAAGTTGTTTAGCACGGTCGCGCGCTAAATTTTCGGCAATGTCAACAAACTGACAACCGCCATAATACCTTTTGCCCGGATAACCTTCGGCGTACTTGTTTGTAAAATGAGTACCCATAGCCGCCATAACAGCAGGGCTAACAATGTTTTCACTTGCAATAAGTTCAATATTGCCTCTTTGTCTTTCTAATTCTTTTTCAAATGCAACATACAATTCTGCATCTGCGCTTTTAATTAAAGATAAATCAATCATTTTATACCTCTTATGTTATATTAATTTTGTTATATTAATTTTGTTAAATTTTATTTTGTATTTTTTGTATTTTTTATTTTTTTTGTTGTATTACTTTTGTTAAATTTTTTATTATTTATTTTTTTGTAATGCTTTTTTGTTAAACTTTTTGTTAAATTTTTTATTTTATATTTTTTATTTATTGTTTTGTTATGTAATTATTTGTTTTCTAAAGCTTTATCAATAATTATTGACAATTCGCCCTTTTGCTTAAAGCCAACGCTCCTAAAAACCTCAACGCTTTGATTAATTATAATGATTGTAGGGATAGTTGTAATATTAAATTCCTCTGCAAGCGCCAAATTTTCATCAACATTGATTTTTGCAATTTTTATTTTGCCATCGTATTCTGTGGCAATTTCTTCAATAACGGGAGCTAACACTTTGCAAGGTCCACACCAACCAGCCCAAAAATCTAATAAAACAAGATTGTTTAATTCTAAAATTTCTGCCAAATTGTTATTAGCAATGTTTGTAATTAAGTTACTCATTTTGATTGTCCTCCACCTTTGTATCCACAATAGCCACAATTTGTGGGCTAAAACCAGCTTTCTTTTTTACGATTCTATCGGCAATAACAGTAATGCACACGCCAACCCCAAGCATAACAAAAACGCTAATAAGTTGTATCCACCAAGCAAATTTAAATGTAATTGCAAGCCCAATGCCAACAAGCAATAATGGTATTATATACACTATTGACGCCGCTGTCAAGACAAAACCAGAGCCCATTTGCACATTGACAAATTCGCCCTCTTTTGCGTTAACCGTGTTAGCGACAGTGCATTTTACAACCATATCTTCCTTTCTAAAGGCGCACATATGGCAGTTATCACAAGCGGACTTGCGTTCAAACTCCACCACAGCCATCTTTTTTTTGGTTTTTATAACCTTACCAACTTCATTCATAATTCTCCTAACTATTTTAACTAAAACCTGCGTTTTTTGTTATTTAGTAATTTGTTAAACACAAAACTTTCGTTTTTTGTTGCTTTATTTTAATAATTCGTTAACCACAAAACTTTCGTTCTAGCGTTCTTTTTATATTGTTAACGCAGTCAAAACGCTTTATATTTTATAGTATATTACTTTCTTTTTTCACAGTGTTTTACTTTTTTCACAGAGTTTGCGTTTTTTATTGCTTTATTTTAATAATTCGTTAACCACAAAACTTGCAATTGTTATACCGCACATTGCAGGCACATAAGATATGCTACCAATTACGCCCTCACATTTTACGCACGGCGCTTTTGTATAACAAACATCAACATCATCAATGCCTTCATCTTTAAGCAATATCCGCATTTTTTTTGCCAATTTGTCATATGTTGTGTTTTTAATTTTAGCAATTTCAAAATTGCACATACAAAACCTATTGCCACTGCCCATTGAAGAAATAATGTTAATATTTTTTTGTTTTGCAAGCTTGATTAATGCAACTTTGTCTGGCACACTATCAATAGCGTCAACGATGTAATTAACATCTCCAATCAACTCGCTTGCGTTTTGCTGAGTTAACCTAACAGGCAATGCAAGCACGCTTATCTTGCTGTCAATATCAAAAATACGCTGTTTCATCGCCTCAACTTTCAACTTGCCAATTGTGCTGTCAAGCGCAATAATTTGCCTATTTTTGTTGCTTTCGCTTACAATATCGTTATCAATCAAAACAATTTTGCCCACGCCTACGCGCGCAAGTTGTTCCGCAACATAACCGCCAACTCCACCAACGCCCACAACCGCAACCACGCTCGATTTTAGCTTTTCTAGCCCCGTTTTGCCAATTAGCAATTCTGTCCGTTCTCTCATTACTCTTTTATTTCCAAATGCAATTCTTTCATTTGTTTTGTTTCGACAATATCTGGAGCATCACTCATCAAACAAGATGCGTTTTGAACCTTAGGAAAGGCGATAACATCTTTAATATTATCGGTTTTAGTAATTAACTTTGTCAACCTATCCCAGCCAAAAGCCAATCCGCCGTGAGGTGGTGTGCCATATCTAAAAGCGTCAACAAAAAACCCAAATTTGCGTTTAATATCTTCTGCGCTAAAGCCAAGCAAACCAAACATTTTTTCTTGCATTTGAGGATTGTGTATCCTTATGCTTCCACCGCCAGCTTCCTGACCATTAATAACCATATCGTACGCTTGAGAACGCACTTTAATAGGGTCGATATCTAAAAGAGGGATATCCTCCTCTTTAGGGGCGGTAAATGGATGGTGGATTGCAACAAAACGGTTTTCTTCCTCGCTAAACTCTAGCAATGGAAAATCGACAACCCACAAAAAGTCGTAATTATTTTTGTCAAACAAATTGCATTTATTTGCGATGTGCAACCTAAGCGCACCCAAACCCTCGCAAACAACTTGATTTTTGCTATCCGCAACAAAAAATAGTAAATCGCCTGTTTCTGCATTTAAACGCTTATAAATGCTAGCAATTTCCTCCTCGGACAAAAATTTTAAAAATGAAGAAGTTACAGTATCTTTTAAACTAATCCAAGCCAAGCCTTTTGCCTTAAAATCCTTAACGATAGGAGCGCACGCATCAATATCTTTGCGTGTAAAACTGTTTGCCAAACCCTTAGCGTTGATAGCTCTAACACTGCCACCCTCCGCTATTGCGCTTGCAAAAACACTAAAATTACTGTCTTTTAAAATATCTGACAAATCATTAATTTTTAAATCAAAACGGGTATCTGGCTTGTCGCTACCGTATGTATCCATAGCGTATTGCCAAGTTAATCTTCTAAATGGCTTGTCAAAACTCATGCCAAGACATTCGTTAAAAACTTTTTTAATAAAGCCTTCCGCAATATCAATAACATCGTTTTCATCGTTGACAAACGACATTTCCATATCAATTTGTGAAAATTCTGGTTGCCTATTTGCGCGCAAATCTTCATCTCTAAAACATCTTGCAATTTGATAGTAGCGGTCGAACCCACTTATCATAAGCAATTGTTTAAAAAGCTGAGGAGATTGTGGCAAAGCGTAAAATGCGCCGGTATGAATACGAGAAGGAACAAGGTAATCTCTTGCGCCCTCTGGAGTTGACTTGCCTAAAAATGGAGTTTCTATTTCTAAAAAGCCATTGTCTGAAAAATAGTTGCGCACAACTCGTGTAATTTTGTCGCGCATGATTAATTTAGATTGCAAATTAGAACGCCTTAAATCTAAATATCTATACTTTAATTTTGTCATTTCGCCAACATTTTCATCGTTCATAGCAAAGGGAGTTACATCTGCCTCTGACAAAATTTTTAATTCGTCCGCCAAAACTTCCACTTCGCCGGTAGGCAAAGTTTTGTTAATGTTTTCGCCTCTACTGCGCACAGTACCCACAATAGCAACAACAAATTCGTTGCGCAACCGTGTGGATTTTTCAAACAAAGTATCATTAATAGACTTATCAAAACAAACTTGAACAATACCCGTTCTATCACGCACATCAACAAACAACAAATTGCCTAAATTTCTGTATTTAGCAATAAAGCCCATAACAGTAGCCTTAGAGCCAATATCTTTTGCTGAAAATTCTCCACACATCTTACTGCGTTTCAATCCACCTAAAAAATCTACCATACTTTACCTTCCTAAATTTAAAACTAAATTTTCCAACGCCACTAAAGAGGTTTCTCCCGTAGCCATATTTTTTACTGTTACATTGTTATTTTGCAATTCTTCCTCGCCCAAAATAACAACAAATTTTGCGTTTAATTTGTTTGCAAACTTCATTTGCGCCTTAAGCGACCTGCTTAGCAAATCGGTTTCAACGCTAAAACCGCTGTTGCGCAAATTCATAACCAACTTTAAACATATCTGCTTGCCTTGCTCGCAAATTGGGGCTACATAAACATCTGGACAATCTTCAACGCCAACTGGCAAACCCAAATTTTCCAATGTTAAAAGCAACCGTTCAATACCCATACCAAAGCCCACCGCAGGGGTTGGCTTGCCTCCAACTTGTTCAACCAAGCCATCATACCTTCCGCCACCGCAAACAGTGCCTTGCGCTCCAATTTTGTTGCTTACAAATTCAAAAACCGTTTTTGTATAGTAATCTAGCCCTCTAACAATTTTTGGATTAACATTGTAGGCAATGTTTAAACTATCCAAAAGCGCCATAACTTGGTTGTGATGATTTTTGCAATCATCGCACAAATAATCAAGTACTACGGGCGCATCTTTATTAATTTCGGTGCATCTTTCCTCTTTACAATCTAATATACGCAACGGATTTTTATCCAACCTTTCCTTGCAAGTTTGGCACATTTTATCAATGTTTTTTGCAAAAAACTGTTTTAGCACTTGATTGTAAACCGCCCTACATTTTGGGCAACCAATGCTGTTTATATTTAATGTCAAATCGGTAATGCCAAGCTCGTTAAAAATGGTTTTGGCAACCATAATAACCTCAACATCTGCCATAGGCTCGGGGCTACCAAAAAACTCAATGCCAAACTGATGGTGCTCACGAAGGCGTCCATTTTGTGGCTTTTCATACCTAAAAACTGGTGTAAAATAGTACATTTTTGTAGGTTGCGGATTAGCGTATAATGAGCTTTCAACAAAAGCCCTTGCAACGCCTGCCGTACCTTCTGGCTTTAAAGTGATGCTTCTTTCGCCCTTATCCAAAAATGTGTACATCTCTTTGCTAACAATATCGGTAGTTTCGCCCACGCCACGCAAAAACAATTCTGTATGCTCAAACACAGGGGTTCTAATTTCGTTAATGCAAAACCTCCGCGCGATATTACTGATTTTATTTTGAACGTAGTGCCACTTAAACGCCTCGTTTGGTAGCATATCTTTTGTACCTTTTGGTATATTAATCATATTTATCCTCTTGCTTATATAATATATTTTTTCAAATTTAAAGATTTTACTGTCTTATCCAAATGTTCAAGCACATATTTTTTATCCACCAAAACATCAACTTCACTTTCTAAATTGCCTGCGTTGTAAGAAATATCATCAAGCAATTTTTCCAATATTGTTTGCAATCTTCTTGCGCCAATATTTTCGTTGTTGTTGTTTTCGGCAACGGCAATACTTGCAATTTGTTCGATAGCCTCTTTAGTAAATTTTAAATTTACCTTGTCCACTTTTAACATCGCAGTATATTGCATTAAAATTGCGTTATCTGGCTCGGTTAAAATTTGCACAAAATCTTGTTCGGTAAGGCTGTTTAACACCACCGAAACAGGAAATCTGCCTTGCAACTCGGGTATCAAATCGGATATATTAGAAATATGAAATGCGCCCGCTGCAATAAACAAAATAAAATCGGTGCGTATATTGCCATATTTAGTGTTGACAGTGCAACCCTCAACTATTGGCAAAATATCTCGTTGAACGCCTTCTCTTGAAACATCTGGGCCGTTAGAATTGCCTTTTGATGCAATTTTATCAATCTCATCAATAAAGATAATGCCCTCATTTTCCGCGCGCCTAATTGCCTCGGCGTTAACGCTTTCTTCATCAATTAACTTGTCAATTTCCGTGTCGATTAGCACATTGTAAGCCTCTTTAACAGTAACCTTGCGCTTTTTCTTTTTACCGCCAGACATTGCGCCAAACAAATCGTTAATATTAAATTCGATAGCGCTCCCCGGAGATATTTGCATTGGCTTTTGTATTTCGGGCAACTCCATTTCTATTAAAATATTATCCAACTGCCCTGCGCGCAATTCTTGCAAAATTTGTTCCTTACTTTCTGCCTCAGCCAAATCTGGCGTGGCATTTTTGCGCAACGGATAAATCTCTTTAAGCAACAACTTTTCGGCGCTTTCACACGCTTTTAAATTAACTTCCTTAGCTTTTTCCGCTTTAACCAACCTTACCGCAACTTCTACTAAGTCCCGCACCATACTTTCAACATCTCTGCCAACATAGCCAACTTCAGTAAATTTTGTCGCCTCAACTTTAACAAACGGAGCGCTAACAACCTTTGCAAGCCTCCTTGCAATTTCGGTTTTGCCCACGCCCGTAGGCCCGTGCATAATAATGTTTTTTGGCGTAACTTCCTCACGCAAAGATTCATCCAACTGGTTTCGCCTATATCTATTGCGAAGCGCTACTGCAACTGCCTTTTTAGCCTCGTTTTGACCAATAATATATCTGTCTAATTCACTTACAATTTGTTTAGGAGTAAATTCCATTATATCACCTCCACTGTAATATGGTCGTTTGTGAAAACACAAAGTTCCCCTGCGATAATCAATGCTTTCCTTGCAATTTCTTCTGCGTTTAGGTTTGTTTCTTTAATCATAGCGCGCGCTGCAGCCAAGGCGTAATTGCCACCGCTACCAATTGCGCATATGCCTTCTGGGTCGATAACTTCACCCGTGCCAGAAAGCACAAGCAAGGTTTCTTTATCGGCAACAATCATCATTGCCTCAAGTTTTCTCATTTTATCATCACGCCACAATTCTGCCAACTCAACTGCGCTACGCATTAAATTGCCAGAATATTTTTGAAGCATTTTTTCAAATTTTTCACTTAAAGAAAAAGCGTCAGACACCGAACCAGCAAAACCAATTATCACTTTATCTTCATAAATTCGTTTAACTTTTACGGCGTTAGCTTTAAAAATTACACTTTCGCCCATAGTAACTTGACCATCTCCAGCGATAGCCGTAATACCATCTTTTTTGACAGCACAAATTGTTGTGCCCATAAACTTTTGCATAAAATCTCCTTAATTTAAGTTTTCCTTACAATACTTAATTATATCACTATTTGCTCGTTTGGAATACTCTTTTTTTCTTAATTTTTTATCCTTAACCAAAAAATCTAACGGCGGTAGAACACCGAAATTAGAGTTCATTGGTTGAAAATTGCTACTATTACAAGTGGTTATATAATTGCATAGCGCACCCGTAATTGTTGTAATTGGTGGGACAAACTGCGGTTTGTCATTTAAAAAATTAAACATATTAATACCCGCAATCGCTCCGCTCATCACGCTTTCCATATATCCCTCAACGCCGGTAATTTGCCCTGCAAAAAACAAGTTAGGATATTTTTTTGTTTGCATTGCCACATTAATAACCGTGGGCGCATTGATAAAAGTGTTGCGGTGCATAACGCCATAACGCAAAATTTCTGCGTTTTCTAGCCCGGGTATTAAGTGGATAACTCTTTTTTGTTCGCCCCAAATCAAGTTTGTTTGAAAGCCAACAATATTATACATCGTTGCCTGTTTGTTTTCTTTTCGCAATTGCAACACTGCGTAAAACTTTTGGTCGCTACCTTCCTTTTTAATGCCAACTGGTTTTAAAGGCCCAAAACGAATGGTATCTTCCCCTCGTTTTGCCATAACTTCCAACGGCATACAACTCTCAAAAATTTCATTTTTTTCAAAATTTTTGGTTTCGACGCATTTAGCATTAATCAACTCGTTGTAAAAAGTTAAGTATTCTTCCTTGCTAAAAGCGCAATTTAGATAATCGGTGGGCTCGCCTTTTTGATATCTTGCGGCAAAAAAAGCTTTTGTGTAATCAATGCTCAACGCATCAATAATTGGCGCAACCGCATCGTAAAAATGCAAATTTTTAGTATCCTCAACAATTGATAATATCTCTTTATTAAAATTGTCCGAAGTGAGTGGGCCTGTTGCAATTATTGTTGGGGAGTTCAGATCAATTTTAGTTACTTCCTCAGTAATTAATTTAAAATTATTAAACTTTAAAAGTTCCGCCGTAACCTTGTTAGAAAACTCAATTCTATCAACAGCTAGCGTGCTACCTGCTGGCACAGCGCAAATTTTTGCGCATTTTAGCAAAAGACTATCCAAGCTTTGCAATTCTAATTTTAGCGTTCCTGATGCGGTATCTTCATCACAACTTTTTAAGCTATTGCTACAAACAAGCTCGGCAAGTTTTTCTGTTGTGTGGCAAGGCGTCATTTTTTTAGGGCGCATTTCGTACAATTCTACGCTAACGCCACGCTTCAACAGTTGATAACAAGCTTCACAACCAGCCAATCCACCGCCAATTATTTTAACCACTTTTGTTTCCATAAAAGTTTCTCCACTTCTGCGCTTTACAATTTTGTGTTTGCCAAATATTTTTTTGCTTTTGCCAAATATGTTTTGCTTTTGCCAAATATGTTTTGCTTTTGCCAAATATGTTTTGCTTTTGTACTTTGCTTATTAAAGCTTTCAAGCATTTTTTGCTTTTATTATTACATTAAAATTTTGTGTTTTACAGATGTTTTTCCTTTTGCGCTGTTTTAGCAATCAATTTAAAACCACATTATATGCCTATCATTTTATTAGTTTGAAGTAAAACTAATTGTTGTCTGTATCGGGTTTTGTTGTAGGTTCTGTTTTTAGTTCGGTATGTTTGCAATTTTTGTTTGTGCAAATATATTTTGTTTGGTCGTTACTTGTAACCATTTTCATAATTGATTGACATTCTGGGCAATAATATGGCGCAGGAATATCCCACGAAATAAAATCGCATTTTGGGTAAGCAGAACAAGTAAAGAATACTTTGCCTTTTTTGCTGATTTTTTTAAGAATACCACTGCCACATTTTGGACATTTTGCAACAAATTCGCCATATGGTTTAATATTTTTACATTCAGGAAAGTTAGGACAAGCTAAAAATTTGCCGTATCTTCCATCCTTAACAATCATATGTGCGCCACATTTTTCACATATTACATCGGTAACTTCTTCTTTTAACTTAACTTTTTGGCTATCGTTCATTGCGGCAAGCACTTTGTTATGAAATTCTGGATAAAACTCCCTTAGCACAACCTGCCATTTTAAGCCTTCCTCAACTTGGTCTAGCTGTGATTCCATATGCGCCGTAAATTTTGCGTCCATAATATCGGGGAAAAACTTAACCAATTGGTCGCACACAACCTCGCCCAACTCGGTTGGAACAATGTTTTTGCCATCTTTTTCGGTGTAGTTGCGCTTTGCCAAAACCATAATTATTGTGGCGTATGTGCTTGGCCTTCCAATGCCATTTTCCTCCATACCTTTAACCAATGTTGCATCGTTAAAGCGTTGAGGTGGCTTGGTAAATTTTTGTTCCTTATCAATTTTGTCGCAAACAATGCTATCGTCCTTTTCAAATTTTGGCAACATCTTAACATTGCTATCGCTGTCATCATCTTCAACAACATTAGAATAAACCGCTTGATATCCTGCAAATGTTAATGTTTTGCCCTTTAAAACATAGCCATATTTTTTAACATTATCGCTTGTAATATGCACAGTTAGCGTGTCATATGTAGCGTTTGTCATTTGGCTAGCCAAAAAGCGTTCATAAACCAATTTGTACAATTTGTATTGATTGCGTTGTATTTTATCTTTAAGCGAATCTGGCGTGCGATCCAATGAAATTGGCCTAATAGCCTCGTGGGCATCTTGCGCGCTTTTGTTTGTTTTGTAAACATTAGCGTGTGTTGGCGCATAATCTTTGCCAAAATTTTGCTTTATATATTGCAATGCATCTTGTTGCGCATCTTCCGAAATCCTTACGCTGTCGGTACGGATATAGGTTACTAAAGCTAAATGCCCTTCGCCCTCAATCTCGATGCCCTCATAAAGTTGTTGCGCAATTTGCATAACTTGTGGAGAAGAAAACCCTAATTTATGCGCCGCATCTTGTTGCATTGTAGAAGTTGTAAAAGGTGGATTTGGCTTGCTTTTAAACTCCATTTTTTTAATACTATCTATGCTCCAATTGCCTGTTAAACTTTTTTGTTCAATCTCCTCAGCCAATTTTTGATTGTTAACTTTGCATTTTTTGCCATCAATATCGTTGAATGCAGTTTTGTAAACACCCGTATCGTTGGCTTTTTTAATCAATGCAAAAATGTTCCAATATTCTTCTGGCTTAAAGGCTCTAATTTCTTTTTCTCTATCGACAATCATTTTAAGCGCCACAGATTGCACACGCCCAGCAGACAAGCCACTTTTAATCTTGCGTGAAATAATCGGCGACACTTTGTACCCCACAATACGGTCCAACACACGCCTAGCTTGTTGCGCATCAACCAAATTTAAGTTGATTTTTCGTGGTGTTTTAATTGCGTTGTTTACGGCTTTTTTAGATATTTCGTTAAACTCAATTCTTACTAACTCATCTTTAATGCCCAAAACATTTTTTAAGTGCCAACTAATAGCTTCGCCCTCTCTATCTGGGTCGGTAGCTAAATAGATTTTTTCAGCGTTAGCGCAATCTTTTTTCATTTTATTAATAGCAGTTACTTTTTGCTCATTAATTTCGTATTCAGGCTCAAAATCCTTTTCAATATCAATGCCCAATCTTCTTTGAGGTAAATCATTAATATGTCCGCCTGATGCTGTAACTCTGTAATCCTCACCCAAATATTTTGCTATTGTTTTTGCCTTAGATGGTGATTCTACTATTACTAAATTCATAATAACTCCTTATAAACTATAATAATTTGATGGCAATTTTTTAATTATTCCTAAAATTTCCATCTTCATTAACAGTGGTATTAATTTGTTAACTTCTATATCGCAAAACTGTAAAATTTCTTCAAAATGCTTGCTTTCTATGCGTAAAAACTCTACAATTTGTGTTTCTAAAAAATCCATTTGTATGTTTGAAGGCTTGGCATCTCTGCCTTTAAGGTTAAAATCGGCTAAAACATCATTTGCGCAAATAACCATTGCTCCCTGCAACTGCATTAATTTTTCGTTACAGCCACTGCTTTGTGGGCTGTTGATGTTGCCCGGCACAATATACACATTTCTGTTTTGCTCTAGCGCGCAATTGACAGTAATTAACGACCCGCTATTTTTGCCAGCCTCGGTAACTAAAACCCCTCGTGAAAGCCCGCTAATAATGCGGTTTCTTTCAGGAAAACGAAAGGTAAGCGGAGCAAACCCAATTGGATATTCGCTAATTATCAAGCCGTTTTCCACCAAATTATTAAACAATTCTCGGTTTTCTGCGGGGTAAATAATATCCAAACCGCACGCAACAACCGCAATAGTTTGCGCTTCTTCTTCTAGCGCTACCGAATGTGCAACGGTATCAATGCCTTTTGCCATACCGCTAACAATGCCAAAACCAGAATAAACCAATTCCCTCACAAACTGTCTAGTAATATCTTTGCCATATCTTGTTGGCCTTCTTGTGCCAACCACACCCAACAAATTGCTGTTTAACAACTGAAGATTGCCTTTGCAATATAGGCAAATTGGCGGACAAAAAATTTCTTTTAATTGGCACGGATACATTTCACTTTCAAGGGTTACAGCCTGCACTTTGTTTGCTAGCATTTTTGTCAAAATACCTTGTATGTATTCATTATTGCTGTTTTCTTTTAATAATTCAGCGTTTTTATCGCCCAAAATTTGCTTCAGCAAGCTGTAATTATTAATGACCATATCAAAAATTTCACTAGCGTTTTGCACTTTTTCTAGCAGTAAATGTTTCTTTTTTATATTGATTGGCTCAAAATCATTAAGCCATATTAGCGCTAACTCATTTTTATTATACATATTAATCCCAATACTTTCTATCTAACGAACGATATTGTATCGCCTCTGCAATAT
>JAVVTM010000013.1:0-15549 GCA_036653655.1 Clostridia bacterium
TTGTTATATTTTTTGCAATATATTTGATAGATTTTTTATATTTGCTTGCAATATATTTGACAAGTGTTATCTTTAAAGCCCTTACAATTTTTTATTAAGTGCTTTTATTTATTGCTATTTGCAACTTTTATTTAATTTGATTTTTGCATTTGCACTTGTCTGTTTTAATATTATTTGCAATATATTTGCTAACTTTTGTTATATTTGCTTGCAATATTTTTATTCAAAAATGCCTGTTGACAAATATCTTAAGCCCGTATCTGGCACGATAAATACAACATTCTCGTTTGTTTCCTTTAAAATTTGTAGGCTTGCCATATAGCTTGCGCCTGCGGAAATACCGCCTAAAATACCATATTTTTTGCTTAAAATGTTAGCGCCTAAAATTGCATCATCATCTGTAATATCCACAACTTTATCAATAATATCCAAATTTAGCAATTCAGGGATAAAATTAGCGCCAATGCCTTGTATTTTGTGCGCTCCCGCAAAACCTTTGGTTATAAGTGGGCTGTTAGCAGGCTCGACAGCGCAAACTTTTGCATTAATATTATTGTTTATAATATATTGTTTTATGCCAACAACAGTGCCACCTGTGCCCGCCCCTGCGACAATCCATTTAGCGTTTGGGCATTGCTTAAAAATTTCGGGCGCTGTGGTTTCGATGTGAGCTTTTGCATTAGAGTAAATAGAAAATTGGTTTGGCATAAACCCACCCAAATTTTTTGTCAATTCGCAAGCCTTATCAACTGCGCCTTGCATTCCTAATTTTGCGGAAGTCAACACAACTTCTCCGCCATAGGCTTTAATTAAGGCAATGCGTTCTGCGCTCATATTTTCTGGCATAACGCAAATCATTTTAAGCCCAAGCGCTTTAGCCACCATACATAATCCAATGCCAGTGTTGCCACTTGTGGGCTCAACAACAGTGCCACCAAGCTTTAAAACGCCACTGCTTAAAGCATCTTTAAGCATAAACAGGCTTGCCCTATCTTTAATGCTTCCAGAGGGGTTAAAAAACTCCAACTTTGCAAACAATTTTTGCTCCACTTGCAACAAGGGCGTGTTTCCTATTAAATCAATTATACTCATACTAACCTCCACTAAGTGAATTTTTTTAGTAATTATTTGGTTTTTAAAAATTATTTTGGTTTTTTATATAAATTATTTTATATTTATATAAATTATTTTGGTTTTTTAGTAATTATTTTGGTTTTTATATGAATTCTTTTGGTTTTTATATGAATTATTTTATTTTTTTAGTAAATATTTTAGTTATATTTTACTCGTATAAATTATAATATAGCGGTTACAGTTGATATTTTTTTAATTTTGCATTATTATTATATCATAAAAATAAAAATGCGCCTATAGTTTAATGGATAAAATAGCAGATTCCGATTCTGTTGCTACAGGTTCGACTCCTGTTAGGCGCGCCAATAAAGAATAAAACGAACTCAAATTGCGAGTTCGTTTTGTTTTTTATTTACTTTATATTTATTTTCTTTATTTTGTTAATTATTTTATTACTTTAGTTACATCTTTGTTAATTATTTTATTACTTTTGTTATAGTTTTTTTGATTATTTTGTTACTTTGATTATAGTTATTTAATTATTTAGTTAAATATTTTGTAATTCTTTTTCACTAATTGTCAATTTGTAATCTTTGCCATTTTCAAGTTTTAAAATTAATGAGCAGTTATCTTCTACGCTATTTGGATAGGATATATCGCAAATAAATTTAATTTCTGTAAACAATATTTCCCCGATAACATACAGTAAATCTTGCATAATTCACCTCCTTTAAAACAGTAAGTTTTATCTAGTAGCCTATTTAGCATACAAATTTTTTTTATAGTAGCATTTTTAACATACAATTTTTTTTCATAATACCCTCTTTAACAAACACTAAGGCTTGTTTAATTCCCTCTTTATTTTTTTATTATATACCTAACTTTCGCTCGTTGCAAGTAATTCGGGCGAGTATAAGGCATAATATTTTTGTTGGAGGGACTAAATAATGGATATAATGTCGATTTTTAGCGAAAGGCTTTCAGACCTTATGTTGGATAATAAAACAACAAAACAAATGCTTGCGGTAAACCTTGGCATTGATATAACCAACATACGAAAATACTTGCGCAAAACGAGCTTGCCTATTTTAGCAAATGCGATAAAAATTGCTGGTTTTTTTGGCTGTTCATTAGATTTTCTTTTTGGAGTTGATGATGAAAACTATTTTTTACAAGAAACAGTATTAAACCCGTTTTCTGTTAACTTTAAAGCTATTTTAAAGGCAAAAAATTGCACAAGGTACAAATTAAATAAGGCAACAAAAATTTCTCAACAAAGCTTAGATGATTGGTATTGTGGCAAAAGACAACCAAACATTGAAAATTTAATTACGCTTGCAAAATATTTTGATTGTTCGCTAGATTTTTTAGTTGGAAGGTCATTAAAATAAATTGAAAATACAATTAATTATAGTTAGCTATTTAGGAAAAATTGCGCACATAATTAGCCTTTTCCCCACGCTACTTTATTAGCACACCATTATATTAGCAAGTTATTGCACGCTACTATATTAGCAAGTTATTACACAGTACTATATTAGCAAGTTGGCGCACTATCTTTAATAGATACGCCTAAATGTGGGCGCATATATTATATAATGATAACACAATAAAAAACGAACCCAAATTGCGAGTTCGTTTTGTTTTTTTATTCACTTTATATTTATTTTATAAAGATTGTTAATCTTCTGTAATGTAAAAAGCCTTCATAGGGCAAAAATTAACACACCTACCGCACACTACGCATTTGTTGTGGTCGATAACGGGCGCATTAAATTTATCTTGAGTTAATGCGCCAACTTGGCAAACATTAACAGAAGGACAACTGTGGCTTTGTGGACATCGTGCAATATTAATTTCTAGTTTTCTCATAAATACCTCAATTTTCTCATTTGTTATTTTAGTTTGTTTTCCGTTTATTATTTGTTATTTTAGTTTGTTTTCTGTTTTTTATTTTTTATATGTTTATTATTTTATTTATTTGATATTTTAGTAAAAATTTTATGTTTCAAATACTAAAAACCAACAAATGTTTTGCTCAATTTTTTCTGTTTTTCGTGTTTCGTTTTTTTATATAGTTATTATTTTAGTTGATTTTTCGTTTATTATTACTAAATTTCCGTTTGTTTATTTGTTTTTCGTGTTTCGTTTGTTATTTTGACAATATATTTTGGTTTACAATTTTTTACCTAAATTTATTGCGCTAATGCCATCATACATTCCTAAAGCTGCAAATTTGTGTTTTGTAACTTCTTTATCAAGAATTGAACTGTTTTGTATTTCGTTATAAGAATAATAATAAATATCATTGCGCAAATTAAAGTTTGGCAAGACAAAACTCTCCTCTTTAAGCGAAGAATATTTGCCATCTGTCAAAACAAACGAGATTTGCAAAACATTTTTCCTTTCGCCAATAAGTTTAAAATAAAGGTCGGTAATTTTATAATCATCATACAAGCCCTCAAACAAATTGACGCCCTCTCTGTTAGCCTTGTCCGTTTTGTAAATATAGCCACCATCAAAACCTGTGCGACTATTTTTTAAGTAGTAATAACTAGCCAACGCCTTTGGAGCGGTGTTATTGTTAAAAGGTAGCTGTGCAAAGCCATTGACGGCATCATCTTTGTTGTTTTTGACATAAGTGTAATTGTCAGGAATAACCCACTGCAAATCGATAGCCTTGCTTTTGCGCAGTTCTTCAACAAAAGCTTTCATAATAATTGCGCCCTTGCTTTCAAGAAAAAGTTGTTTTTCTGCATTGTCATAAAACCGCATACCACCAGTAAGAATGCCAGAAGCCGCCATCATTACAATACTAAAAATGGTTATGGATACTAACAATTCTACTAAGGTAAAACCTTTTTTTGATTTAAAAATTTTTCTTAATTTTCTCATTACTTAATTTTTCCTCATTTAGGTTTTAATGTGGTTGCGCTTGCTACCGTGGTTGATATTTTGCATTTATTTTGCTTGTTTTGCTATGTTTATTGTGGTTGCGCTTTTGTTTGCTTGTGATTATTTGTATTGCGCTCACGCTTGTTTTGCGCTTATATGTTTTTTTTGCGCTCACGCTTTTGTTTGCTTGTTGTGCGATTATTTTGTTTAATTTAATTTTTTAGCACGCATATTTGCACTCATTTTGCTTATATGTTTTTAGTTCATATATTTATAACGCTTTAACTCATCAAAGGTTATAAAAATATTAAATTCGCTTGGTTGCCCCTCTTGCACAAATTTCAGCTTGATACCATTTGCGTTTACTGTGGTTTTAATTGGATTGTTGTTGGTGTCAACGCCAACATTAACTTCGGCAAGCTGTTCGGCATACTGCGCAGAAATTAATACAACTGTGATATTATCTGCGGTTGTAAACTTTTTGTTGATTGCAACTTCGGGTACAACTTTATTTTTTAGTGGTGTTAATTGGCTTTTTAAAGGTTCAACGCCAAAAATTGCCGTACGGTTGCTTTCAAAAACTTCTACAATATCATTTTTTTGCAAAATAATCTCTTTGCCTCTGCCAACGGTTTTTGTGCCTAACGAAAACAACGGATAGACACTGGCACACACAATACCAAGCACTGTTATGCTTAACAAAATTTCTATTAGCGTAAAGCCTTTTTTGCGTTTACGAGCTTGTCTTTTAAAGATTTTTGTCAATATTTCTCCATTTTGTTATTTTAATATTTTACTTTTCAAACCTTTCATTTGGTTTTAGCTTTTTCGCATTAGCGTTTTACTTTTTGCATTTTACATTAGCTTTTAATCTTTTGCGTTTTACTTTTCAAACCGTTTATTTGGTTTTAGCTTTTTGCGTTTTGTCTTTTGCTTTTTTGCATTAGCTTTTAACTAATAATTGTAGCAAACTAATTAAGATATCTAATAAAAAGCACAACATTACGCAATAAAATTAGTTACAAAAGTGGCGTACCGCAAATATTATTCGTAACCAATAAAGTCCCAAATCAAGTCGTAGCCACCAAAACCGCCCTCATCAGCGCCAACTGATGGTGGAATTTTGTGCACATCATTAAAGTTGACATCTGCAAAGAAATCCTCAGGAATGTGTCCTTTTGCTAGTGTAACTCTGCCTCTGCGCAATATGTTTTCGGCAACGATACAAATTGTTGCAGTGTACTCCCAATCACGATTGTCATTTGCAATTAGCACGTGAGAATTGGTGTTGTAAGGCATATAGATGTAGCCTTGGAAAGTTGCTGCGTTTATGTTAATGTTAATATTTTGATTTTGCGTTAAACCGCCATCTTTATTGCCACCAACAAACATAATATGGTTTTGCGCTAATCTGCCGCTATCATTTTTTGCACCTCTATTATCACGCCTTTGCGTGCCAAAAATCATCATATAACGGTTATCGCCAGAATCCCAAGGGTTTTGCGCTCGTTCTGCGCCAACAACAGCGCCACTTTCAATGTTGATTGTAACATTTTCGCCCAAGTAAATAAACACTTTGCCTTTATAATCGGCGCGCATATACCACATACTCAAGCCATAAGCTTGCCTTATGTTGATTGTGGTGTTGTCGGCAATTTTAATGTGCAAATCGTGCGCTCTTGTATCAAAAGCTATGTTATTGGCAAAATCTAGGTTGTAAGTTTTGCCACCACCGCCAATTGTGCCATTTTTATTAATAACCCAAGTACGAGTGTCCTTGCCTTCCCAATGCCCTGCGCCTGTGTCTGGGCCATCTTGGTTTTGCCAAGTACACAATGTTTCAGTATTTTCAAAATCGGACAAAACATCATCAATGTTAGCAATTTGGTCTTTTGTAGGGGTAACCCACAAATATGGCACTGTAAATTTGGTTAATGATTGACAAGTGTCAATAAGATATTGTATATATTGTTGATTAGTAATGTCCACATAATCTCCTGCTTTTACTGTGGAAACTTTAACAACTCTATCCTTTTCAATTTTGCCATACACTCTATTAATGGAAGGTGGAGATTTTAAATAATCGCCATTACGTTCATCTGTTGGTTGCTCGTTAGGGTGTATTGTATTGCCTTTGCCAATTGGCAAATGTGATGGCAAAGATGCGTGAGTAATGTTAATAAAGCGTGAAGAAGTTGTATTAATATATTCTGCAGTTGTGCCCGTCCACCAAGGATTGCGTGTATCAATATTTGCATTTGTTGGATTAAAATAAAAATTCTTCTGTAAAGCACCAACCCATTTCTTTTCCCAGTGCATCCAGTTGCTATCTCCTAATGGATTTTGAATATCGTCATTAATCCAAATGTTCCAATTTTTATTTTTACAAGCATCAAACATGCCGCCATTATCGCCATTTGAAATTGCGCAACCATCCATATTGCCGCTTTTGTGTTGTGGTTGATTTCTTATAGTACCTTCGTCTATTGCGCCAGATTGAAAAGATGTGTTCCAAAAAGAATAACCGCTGGTGTTAACCCTTGGGCAATAAATTTTAGCCCAATAACCAGATTTTTCATCATTCTGATCATCTCCATGCAACAAATGCCCACTGTTAGTGCTAATAAAAGTTGCAGATTCTTTAACTACATAGCAAACTGAATCGTTACTATCGCAAATATCCCAGTTTTTAACATACAAATTCCTGCAAAAAATTGTCCAAAGGCGAGCAGTCTTATGGTCATTTGCATCACGAGTAACCTCCACATCGCCATCAGAATAGATGTTGACAGCAACACTACTGTGCCCAATTTCGGCGCAATTGTCAAATTTGATTTTGCCGGCATTTTGCATATAGATTGCCATTGCCTTTTTAACCCAACCACCTTCGTTACCTACAGCAATATCTGTCCAAAACTGAGTGCGTGGGCCAATATAGCAAGCCTCGTTGATAGAGCCAGACCTATATTGTAAATTGTTGCCAAAAGTGTACTTGCGCTGTTCAGGCGTTCGTGCCTCAAAGCGTTCGTTAAGAATATAAACAAATGTGCGCACTAAAGCGTCTTGCGTAACCAAGCTATCGGTTATAATAGCGGTGTGATCTCTGTACCAACCCTCGTGGTTAGAAAGTTGTGTGCCGTCAAGCAAGGCGAGCCTATTGCCACAATACATTTCGGGCACGCTAAAGCTAACGTTGTGCATTTCCCAATCGCCACCAACATAAAATTTGCTCTTTTTTTCTGTTTTATAAGAGCCTAAAGTGGTGCTTTTCATTCTGCAATCGCCATGAATGATAGTTACGCCATTGTCGCCATAAAACCCAAAATCTATCAAAGGATGAACAGCGCCACCCGGGGTAACAGACTGCGCATCGCCACCAACTTCTACACGGTTGCCCAAGTAAGAGCAGCTAGGTTGCCCGTAAGATACTGCGCCAAGCAGATCCACTTGATTGCCAGTAAGATTGCCTAAAATATAGGTGTGGTTCAAAGAATAAGCGGTGTAATCGTTGTAAACTTCGTTGACAACCTCTGCGTGGAACATATTAAAATTGCCTTCGATAATGGCAGTACGCCAAACCTTCATATATTCGGCGCTACAATTGCCTTTAACACGCAAATCGCCTGCAATATTGCCTGTTTGTTGCCCTCTGCCATCGGTGTAATTAGCGCCCCTAACACGGCAATCGCCTTTTACGGTTAAGTGCAACCAGTTGTCATCTCTTGGCTCGATAACCAAAAGAGGCAAAGTTGCGCTACTGCCAAAATTGTCAGAATTTTTGTTAAAATAAATGCACGCCTCAGTGTAATATCCGCCACCAGAAGGTGGGTCTATGTGCATGTGGTGGGTTCTGCCCCTATATGCGCAATTGCTATCGCCACAGTCGGTGCTGTAATTGTAAATGTAGTAGCATTGAGAAGTTGTTAAGATATCTGTCATATTATCTTGCAACTCTTCGTTAGTAACGCCCTCGCTTGCCTTGTGCTGAACTTTAGCGCTAGCGCTTGAAGTGCCACCCTCATCGTTGGTTACGGTAGCCTCGATAATAATAAAGACATTATCGGGTGTAAGCGACAATTTTAGCATATTGCGTGGGTTGTTTTGGAAAGGAACTTCAATGTAAAAATAAGGGATAGTAGCTAAGTAATCATCAAGTTCTTTGCCATTATTTTTAGGGTCTGCCTTCCATGCTTCAATCCAATTGCGGCGTTGCTCGGCAAGAGCTGCAACCACTTTGTGCACAGGTTTGTCGGCAAGATAATTTTCTTGGTTATCTGTTGTTTTGCCCTCGGTAATTTGCTTAACCATAACATCGACAATAGCCTTAGCCTCATAATAAGCGACAGAGCCTTGAGCCTCGGTAATGCTTTTTTTGAATATGTTTGTAGAATATGCAAGAACACCCAAACTCATTGTAGTAAGTATGGTCATAACCATTAAAACCGTAATCATTGCCGCGCCCTTGCGGTTACCTAAAACGCTTTTTGTGCCTTTTGCAAATTTAAACATAAAATCTCCTTATATATACCTAGTGTATATTATTCCTTTGGTGCTTGTGGGTTGCTTACATAACGCCTAACTTTTAGTTTGGCAAGTTCGTAAGTGATATCGCCAGCTTTTGGAGAATACTCATAATAAGATACTTCCCAAAATGGATTTGATTGAATTTGATCCATATAGTTTTTAATATCGTTGTAGGTATCACGCCTAATTGTAATTTCGATATCGTAACAGTAAGTGCCGTTGGTAGAATTTAAATTTGGAACAGTGTTCATTAATTTAAAATCATCTCTTTCTTCAATTTTAAGTTCCTTCCTAAAAGTGGTTTCGGCATAGATTGGCGCAACCACATTTGGCACTTGCCCCTCATAAATTAGAGCCTTGTCTTGTTCGTTTTTAATTTCATCCAAAATTGTAGCGCTACCCTTAATGCTTTCAGCATAAGAAGAATCTTGTTTTTGTAAATTTTTCAATTTTAAATCTAAATCGCCATTTGCTGTTTTTAATGGACGATAGCCAAAAACAAATGCGCAAGCGGCAATAACCACCACCAACAACAACATTAAAAGTTTTTTATCTTTACTTGTTAGTTTCATTTTGCCACCTCCTCGGTTTTAAGATCCTTGGCTTTAAGCTCACACGCAACTTCAAACATGCCATCTTCGCCTAGTTTTGTGCCCTTCCAACCTTCATCAACATTTTGCAACGCATTTGAAGTTTGAAGCGCTTTAATATAGTTTTGAAACTTTTCTGAACGCAAAGTTGAGGTGCTAGCTTTGCAACTTCCAAAAATTTGAACTTTGGAAACAAATACACTTTTAGAACCACCCTCTGCGGTAACTTGCTGTACATAAATGGTAATTTTAACAGTATCAACGGTCATACCCTCTGACAAGTACTGCACAACTGTTGCGTAAATATCGTTAGGGATACGGTTGTTAGAAATAACGGCTAAAGTTTCTTTAACTTTAACAGAGTCGGCATTTTTAACTTTTAAACCGTTTAAAATTGTTGCATTTTCTTGAAACTCAAGCAAAACAGCTTCCCTTTCTGGGTCATCTAAAGATGCTTGAATAATAGCAATTTGTTTTTCAAGCTTAACTTTTTGTGTGTATTGCGAAATTACTAAGTAACCCATAGCGCCAATAATCGCCACAATCAACAGGATAGAAACCAAGCTTTTGCTGGCGTTTAACTTCATAGATTTGGTAGCGCCTGAGGACTTTAAAAGGTTGATATCTGTTTTTGTTTTTAAAACTTTATTATTCATCATTACCTCCTAATTAAAGCACCAACAGTGGTACCATAAACGTTAAAATCTTGCACATCCATACCATCCAATATTGATGGCACTGGCAACTGCTTAACACCTTTAACAAGATGATCGGCTAGTTGTTGCAAACTGTTTTTTATCACGCTAATATCGCCAGTAACATAGATGTTTTGCACGTTGCACTCATATTTGTCAGAGGCGTATTGCTCAACACTGCTTAGGTTGTTGCAAAGTTCGCTAAAAAAGTATTCAAACTCCGCATCGTTTTCCTCTGTTGGCCTTGCGTACAAAACGGTAGATTTGCTAAACAACCTTTTGCCCTTAGAAAAAACATAAATAGAAATAAATGATTTTTTGTAATCTAACAAAACAAACTCGTCATCAATCTCGTTTGGAGCGTAAAGCGAAATTAGCTTTGCCATAGCGTTTGGCGCAATATCCACAACCAATGGTTTTAAACCTAAATCCATTGCAACCTCTTGCAACTCTTTAATAATATCTTTGTTGATAAAAGTAATATCAAGCTTGCAACGCTTTTTTTTGGTTTCTTCATCAACGTAAATATCGTTAACAATATAATCTAAAACGTTGTTTGCAAGTTTGCCATCGGGGAAAACCTCGTTTGCCAAAAGCACTTTTAACTTTTTTTCATCAACGGCTGGCAAATCCATTTCTTTCATAACAATACGCGCGTTGTCAGCAACATAAAAAAGCTTTTTATCTTTAATTTCGCCGTCATCAAGCATGCCTTGCAACTTTTGCGCAAAATCTTTAGTGTCCTTTAAAGTGTTGCTATCGGTGTTTGCTCCCTCGGTTTCAGCAGACATAAACTTTTTAACAAAAATTTTGTTTTTTGTAACATTTGCTTGCACAACCCTCACGTGATTGTCGTTAAAATAAACACTTATCATCCTTTACCCTCACTTATTAAATATCATACATCATCATCATTGGCTGTAAAACACCCAACATAACAATAACTACAACAACTGCTACAAAACATAACATAACGGGTTGAATAAAACCAGTAATGCCCTTTATCGCAGCAGAAGATTCGCCATCAAAATAATCGGCAGTTTGCGTTAAAACGGTGTCTAGCGCGCCAGACTCCTCGCCAACAAACAGCATACTAATCAAAAGCGGGTTAAAACTGGTAACATCTGCAAGCGCATTAGAAATAGCCTCGCCTCGTTTTAGCTTTAACACAGCCTCCTCAAGCTCACTTTGCACAAATGTGTTTTGGATAATGTTGCAACACATTTCCATTGCGTCAACAAACCCAACACCGTTTTGATACAACGTTGCAAGCGTACGGGCAAACCTACCTGTATAAACCATGCCCACCAAAGCGCCCACTTTTGGGAGTTTTAACATCAATTTGTCTTTAGCTAACCTCACTTTTGGCACTCTTAGCAATGCTTTAGAACCAAAAACAACGCCCACAATAACAGCGATAATAACATACCACCTAGATTTTAGTATGTTGCTAAAGCCCATCAAAAGCCGAGAAATGGTTGGCAATTTTTTGCCCTCCATAGATTTCATCATGTTAGGAATAATAAATAATGTCATAGCAAGAACAATGACAACAGACAACACCAAAAGGATAATTGGGTATGTCATTGCGCTTTTAATTTCTTTTTGAGTTTTAGCTTCTTTTTCGTAGTGCTCAGCCATGTTTTCAAGTGTTTTGTCAATTTCACCAGAAAGCTCGCCCGCCTTAACCATACTAACCATCATAACAGGGAACGTTTTGCCCATTAAGTTCATCGTTTCAGAAAGGGATTGCCCTTTTTGCACTCCCTCATACAAACCTTCCAACACCTTTTTAAGTTTTGGCTTGTCAAGCTTTGCATGCAACATTTCCAACGCTTTAACAAGAGGCATGCCTGCTTTTAAAATACTGCTTAATTGCCTGCATAGCGTAATAAGGTTACCTGTATCTATTTGTTTTGTACCATCTTTTTTAATACGAATAGCTGCATTGGCAGACACATAAATCAAATCTTTTTTGGCAATCATTTGCCTCAATTCTTCTTTATCGCCAGCAACCATTCTGCCATTAATCGCTTTGCCCTCTTTATTAAGAGCTTTATATAAAAATGTTTGCACAGACCCCTCCCAATTTACAATTATATATTATATTATATTATATAATGATGTACAAGTCAATGCAGATTGCAAAAAAAATTAATTTGAGCGCAATATTTTACAAACTTTACACTTGTTTGCCAAAATATGCTTTTCTTTGCAAGTGTATATTTTAAAAATTTACATTCAAAAAATGGTTGTTAAGTTTTTTTAACTCATTTTCTTAGTAAAGCATTTTTTTTGATAAGGTAGTTTGTGTTTTTTAGTAAATTATTTTTTAGTAAATTATTTTTTAGTAAATTATTTTTTAGTAAATTATTTTTTAGTAAATTATTTTTTTAGTAAATTATTTTTTTGATAAATCATTTTTTATTTTTACTAAATTAATTTGTATTTTTTTAATACAATTTTTGATAAGCCAATTTGCTTGTGTTAAGTTGATTTTTTTACTAAGTTAGTTTGTCTTGTGATAAGTAATTTTTGTACTAAGTTAGTTTGCTTTAGAAAAATATTTGTGTTTTTAATAAAAAATGGCAAAAAAATAAACCACAATTGCTTGTGGTTTATTTAAATTTAGTTGTTATTGTTACAACTATTTTACTTTGTTAAAGTGATTGTAATAAGACAAGGTGCTGTTTCGCTAAATGTTGCTGCCATTTTTTCTGAGTTAGAAAAAAGTACAGTACCCTTTTTGTAAATTGTTGCATAATATTGGATTGCAACTCTGCCATCATCATTTTTTGTTGGTAATGCAATAAGAACGCCTTCAGCAGTGCTTAAGTCTTTATTTGCAATGCCAGTCAATTCAACGAGCCATGTTACTGTAGTAGTAGTACTTTCAACTAATTGTGGAACGGCGATAAACAATGTGTTTTTGCCTTCTGCTGGCTTAGCAATGGTTAATTTCGTATCTGCTAATGCAGCTGCAGAAACAGCTTTTACATCATTTCCATCTTGAGCTAAATCTTCGCCAGTAATGCCTGTTAATGTGGTTGTACCACCAAAAGCTTTTGTAACTGAAGCTGTGTATTTTGCTTGGTCAGCTGCTGATATTGGGCTTGAAGATATTGCAGTATTTACAACTGCTTGCACTGATGCAATTCTTTGAGTGTATTTTGATTGGCTTGCTTTATCCAATCCTGACATCATTGTTGGCACCAACACCGCAACCATGATACCTAGAATAGCAATTACTATAAGTAATTCTACCAATGTAAAACCTTTTTTGTTACCTTTTTTGTTTCTTTCTGCTCTTAATCTTTTCAACATAATATACCTCCTCTAAAAAATATTTTTTTAAGTTGTTAAGATTTTATTTAATCTGCTTGCGCAGTATAAACCATTTTTTGTGTCGCTTTGTTTTTTTGCGACTTGTTGCTTTGTTTTTTGTTGTGTTGCCGTTTGTTTTTTGTTGTGTTGCTTTTGCTTTTTGTTGTCTTGCGTTTGCTTTTTGTTGTCTTGCTTTTGCTTTTTGTTGTGTTGCTTTTGCGCCACTAAGCTTGTTTCGCTAGCTGTATTGTTTTGCAAGCCCTATTACTGTTTGCGCCTTGCTTTTTACCTTAGCGCTTTGCGCCGTTTGCACAACTTTTATTTTGTTGCTTTTGCGCACTTTTCATTTGTTCTCTGCGCCGTTTGCGCCACATCTACGCCGTGTAAACTGTCCTTCTATATTCAGCAACCGTTGTCCTGCCCTCTTTAATCAACTCTAGCAAGTTGCCCGCCAAAAACACTACGCCTTGGCTTGCGGCATACGCCCTTATTTCATCCATAGATTTGTTTTCAGTTATCATATCCCTCATATGGATATCAAGCTCAACAACTTCATGCACGGCTGTCCTGCCTGAGTAACCTGAGTTGTTACAGTTTGGACAACCAACTGGCTCCCACACATACTCAAGATTTTTATCCTTTAAAATCAATTTGTCTTGCTCGGTTGCCTTAACTTTGCGCTTGCATTGTGGGCATAGCACTTTAACCAACCTTTGCGCTAACAAACCATTTACCGCTGTTGCAACTAAGTACGGCTCAACACCCATATCTATCAAACGAGAAATGGACGCTACTGCATCGTTTGTGTGCAATGTGCTCAAAACCACGTGGCCCGTAATAGCGCTTCGCATTGTGATTTCTGCTGTTTCAAAATCTCGACACTCACCAATCATAATAACATCTGGATCCTGTCGCAAAATACTACGCAATGCCGAACTAAATGTCATGCCTGCCTTTTGGTTCACTTGCACTTGGTTTATGCCTTCTACGTGCTTCTCCACCGGGTCCTCTACTGTTGTAACATTTACCGTTGGTTTGTTCAAATCTTGTAGCACTGTGTATAGCGTTGTAGATTTACCACTACCAGTAGGGCCTGTTACAAATATTACGCCGTTTGGCGCATGGCATATCTTCATAAACCGCTTTAGGTTGTTTGGCGTCATTCCTAATGTGTCAAGTGTTGTGTTTGCTGACAACGCTGTGCCTAACAAACGCATTACAACTTTCTCCCCGTAGGTGGTTGGCAATGTGGATACACGGATATCTACCGATATACCATCACAATTGTACTCAAACCTGCCATCAAGCGGTATCCTCTTTTCTGCAATGTTCATTTCGGACATTATCTTGATACGGGTTACTATGTTTTGATGTGATGCTATGTTTAATCGCAAATACTCCTGCAAATCACCATCAATACGCATACGAATGACTACATAATCTTTAAAAGGTTCAATATGAATATCACTCGCGCGCTTTAAGTACGCTTGCAATACCAACGTGTTTACCAATTTTACTATTGGCGTGTTGTCAACTCGGCTGTCTATATCCGCTATCTCTTTAGAGGACATCATACTAGCCAACTTTGTATCATCTATATCTTGCGCCATCAATTGCGCGCTTGCATTTGAATATTGCGCATCAATGGATTCTAATATCCTTTCTTTTGAGGCTACAACCAACTCCACTTCCTTGCCGGATAGTAACTTGATTTCCTCAACTGCTTCTATGTTGTATGGGTCGGATATAGCAACAACCAATTTGCCCAAACGCAAATCTATTGGCGCTACTATGTTTTTACGGGCTATCTTCTCAGGCAAGTTTTTGATTGCCTCTTGGTTGCTAACAAAAATTGATTTAACAAATTTTAGCTTAGCGCTTTTTGCTACCGCCTCGTAATATGTGTCGCTGTCAATAATTTTTTCCGCTACTAGATACTCTCCAAGATTAAACTTGCTTGTCGTTTTTGCTTTGTCCAACGCTGCCCGCAAATCATCTTTTGTTATCTTTTCTGTATCTAATAAAAATTTACCTAACTTAAAATTATCCATACACTCTCTTCCCGTACTCTTATTTTATTATAAAGTTAAAATTTTGTCAATCCCTAATTATTATAAATCTCTATAATATTTTATTATCACTATATAATAATTATTCCATTTGCTTGTTTTTTAACTACATATGTTATAGTTTTGCGTTTTATTTTGCTACATATATTATATATTTATTTTTAAAAATATTTTTATTTTTATCCGATTTTGCCTTAGCTTAGGCAAATTTTACTGCATTCTTGCCGTTAACACTGTTTCCTGCCGTGCGCTTACGCTGTGCATTTGATATGACTGCTGTGCATTTGATATGACTGCTGTGCAAAAGTTGCTGTAACTGCGGTGCGCTTTTTGTGTTTACCCAATTACTCTGCCGTGTGCTTGATGTAACTTGCTGTG
>JAVVTM010000014.1:0-15483 GCA_036653655.1 Clostridia bacterium
CTCTGGCACGCCATTTGCAACCGCCCCACAAACGCCTTTAGAATTTTTTGTTTCAGCGCAACCGTTGATAAAAATACTTTTTTCCTCTTTCATAACATCGGCTTTCTTTTTGCCCATCGCTCGCCTTAACAAATCTGCCCTGCCAAAAGTGTAACCGCCTAAGCGTTGCACAACTTGCATAACTTGTTCTTGATAAACTATACAGCCATATGTCATATTTAAAATCGGTTCAAGCAAGGGGTGGTCGTAGCTAATTTTTTCGGGGTTGTTTTTGCTTTCAATATATTTAGGAATAGAATCCATTGGCCCCGGCCTATAAAGCGAAATACCCGCTATAATATCCTCCAGAGATTTTGGCATTAGCTCACGCATAAACTTTTTCATACCGCCACTTTCCAATTGGAAAACGGCATCGGTTTCGCCCGTACCAATAAGGTTGTAAACTTCTGGGTCGGCATATCCAATTTGCTCAAAATCAACAACAGTGCCAGTTGTTTCGGTAATATAATGTTTTGCTTTTTTAATATCGGTTAATGTGCGCAATCCCAAGAAGTCCATTTTTAACATACCCAACGCTTCAACTTCATCTTTTTGATATTGGGTGGTTACATCGCCATCTTTTTCTTGCAATGGCACAAAATCTGATATTACTTCTTTACAAATAACAACGCCTGCTGCGTGTTTACCCGTTTGGCGTGGCATACCTTCAATTTGTTTTGCCATATCCAAAACTTTTTTAATTGTGGCGTCTGACTCGTACATCTCGACAAGTTCACGCACAATTTTATCAGTCGTACCCGATTCGCCCAAAACATCAGCGATAGTGATTTTGCCCATTGGTATTAGTTTGGTAATTTTATTTACAATGTCAAATGGCACTTCGTACACACGGGCAACGTCCTTAATTGCGTTTTTTGTAGCCATAGTGCCAAAGGTTATAATTTGGCAAACCTTGTCTGCGCCGTACTTTTTTGTAACATACTTTATAACGTCCTCTCGCCCTTCACTGCACAAGTCAATATCAAAATCGGGGTTGGACACTCGTTCTGGGTTTAAAAATCGTTCAAACAACAAGTTGTAACGCAATGGTTCAACATTTGTAATGCCAATTGCGTAAGCGATAATACTGCCAACGCCACTGCCTCTGCCTGCGCCAACGGGGATATCGTTTTTGCGCGCAAAATCAATAAAATCCCAAACAATCAAGTAGTATTCGGCAAAACCCATACGGATAATAACGCTAAGTTCATACTCGGCACGCTGTTTAATTTCATCGCTTAGGGGGTTACCATATCGTTTTTCTAAGCCTTCGTAAGCTAGCTTGCGCAAATATTCTTCTGGAGTAGTGCCATCTTCTGGAGTGTATGGTGGCATCAAATTTTCTTTTTTAATGTGAACGTCGCATTTGTCAACAATCTCAAAAGGAGTTTGCAAACTTTCTGGGCACCACGAAAACAGCTTGTACATTTCATCATAATCTTTTAAATAAAATTCTTCGCCATCAAAACGCATACGCTCGGTGTCGTTAAAAGTTTTGCCCGTTTGAATACACAACAAAACATCGTGCATTTCGGCATCTTTTTTGTTAATGTAGTGCACATCGTTTGTTGCAACAACTTTAACGCCAATTTCTCGCGCTATTTTAACCAACAATGGATTTGTAGCTTTTTGTTCTGCAATCCCGTGGTCCTGAATTTCAATATAAAAATCGCCCTCTGCAAAAATGCTTTTAAGTTCTAACGCATAGGCTTTAGCGCCCTCATAATCATCTTGCAAAAGCAAGCGTGGAATTTTGCCAGCCAAACAAGCTGACAAGCAAATTAACCCCTCTGAGTGCTGTCTTAAAAAATTTAAATCTATCCTTGGCTTGTAATATTTGCCTTCCAAAAAAGCCATACTATCCAATTTTACAAGGTTTTTGTATCCAATATCATTTTTTGCAATTAAAACTAAATGGTTGGTATCGCCCCTGCCAGAATGTACGTGCATATCCTCGCAAGTGTAAAACTCACAGCCAATAATTGGCTTAATACCCTCATCAATACAGTAGTTGTAAAACAAATTAACGCCGTACATTACGCCGTGATCGGTTATTGCGATAGCTGGCATATTTTTAGCTTTGCACGCCTGCAATAATGGATGTTTTTTGCCAAGCGTAAGCCTTGCAGCGCCATCTAACAAACTAAATTCGGTATGTACGTGCAAATGGATAAAAGTTTTTTTATCCTTCAATTTAGCTGTTTCTGCTTGCGCAACCTCATTGTTTTCATCTTTTGTTGTTGCAACATCTTCCGGCTCACATTCATCAGCTTCAGTCAATTCATCAATTTCAGTTTCTTCAATTTCTTCTGTTTCTTCCAGCTTAATTTCGTCCATTAGTACCTCTCTTTTCTAAACTTTCAGCAAGCTCCATCAATTTTCTAAACCTATGATTAATGCCACTTTTGCCAATTGGATTTTCCATTTCTTCAGCAATTTGCTCTAACGAAAAATCTGGATTTTCTTTGCGGATTAACGCAATTTCTTTTAATTTATCATCAAGGCAATCAAGCCCAACAGTTTTTTCAATAAAATTTATCGCCATTAATTGCTTTTGCCCAGCCTCAACTATTTTAGAAATATTTGCCATCGAACAGTTTGTTTGCCTGTTTGCCATATTTGTCATTTGGCGCTCGATAATAATATTGTTTAAGGAAAGTACAGCTTCACTTGCGCCCAACAATGCGCACAAATCACAAATAGCCTCGCTCTCTTTTAAATAAACGTTGTAGGTTTCGCCCTCGTTGCGCTCTAAAATTTTAACGTTGATATTAAACCCTTTAAAAAGATTGGCAACATCTTCTGCCAATTTTTCGTGCGTAAAAATCATTTCAAAATGATATCCGCTGTTTTTTTCTTCTTTTCGTGGCACATAAACTTTGCCAAGCGCCAAAAATATTGCGCGCAAATATGCAATTTTTTGGTCGATATTACTAAAAGGATACTCTATGCCATCAATAAAACGCACTGCAACATTGTCTTGATATTCAATACAATACAAATTGCTTGCAATTTTTTCCGTCAAATTTGGCATAACATCAATGGTATATAGCCTTTCTTTGTCGGGTTTTGACTTGCCAAAAGACACCTCAAACGGCGCGTTGTAAATTTGTTTTAAATACAAAACAACTTGCGTTGCAAGCGTGCAATCCTCAATATCCAACTGCAAATTAACACAGCCTTTTGCAATATGTACGCTACCCAAAACCTTAAATATACCCGCTAAAAATGCGCTTTTGCTTGCGTTATCGCTCAACTCTTTTTGTATTATCTCTTGTTTAATATCATTATAAAATTCCATACTACCTTTTAGACCTTAACTCAATTTTTTTGCCATTACAATTTACAATTCTATCTTCGGGGATAGAAAACTTTTTAACTAAATTTAAAGCGTTTGCGCAATTTCCTATGTTTTCAAGCCTGTGCGCATCACTATTTAAAACAAATTTGACATCTGTTGCAAGCAAATCATACATATCCGCCTCGCTCAAATCGTTGTGCCTTGAGGATAATTCCAAAAATGTGCCATAGTCGGCGCAACATTTGCCCACCTCTTTACAATTGATTTTAAGATGATAATTTGGGTGCGTTAAAATGTCGATAGGATTGTTTTTAATTGTATTTACATACGCCTTAGTGTTTTTGCGTACAATACTTGCGCTTGGCTTTAAAAATATTTTTGTGTAAGAATTTAAAAACAAATTAAAATAATCGCTAAATTCGCTTGCCCAAACTGGCTTGTGAAAACCGCACAATATTATATCAAAAAAGTTTTTGTTAAATATATCAATATCAATTTTGCCATCAAGCCCTTTTATATCTGCCTCAACGCCAAAATAAATGTCTATTCCGTTAATTTCTTGCTTTAATTTTTCAATTTCTTGCCTTTGTTTTATCAAATTTTTGTTGCTTACGCCATAAATAAAATGATGAGGTCCGTGGTCGGTAATCGCTATCGCTTGCATTTGCAACTCTTTAGCGCGCAAAATATTTTCATACGGAGTGCTTTTCCCGTGGCTGTAAAATGTGTGAGTATGATAATCTGCGTTTAACAAAATTTTATTCTTTAAATCTTCCAATGTACTCAACCTCTCTTTCTAATATCTTACCGTATTTTTTAAAAACTTCCGCTTGCACCAACTTTGCCAAATCATAATAATCTTGCGAAGTTGCATTTCCCAAATTAACAATAAAACCGCTGTGAGTTGTTGACACCATTGCCCCACCCACCTGTTTGCCCTTTAAACCTGCCTTTTCAATGTAGTAAGCCGAAGAAATATCCTCTGGGCTTTTAAAAACACTGCCAAGCGACATCTTTTTTGGTTGCGTTAAATTTCGCTTGTTTGCAAACACTTTCATTTGGTTTGATATAATCATACTATTTTTTTCGCAAAGTTGCAACCTTGCGTTAATAATTATTATATTATTATTTTTAAATATACTATCCCGATAGGCAAATTTGCAATCGTACTTGCTTATTATCGCCACATTTTTGCCGTTAAAAACGGTAACATAATCAACAATATCTGCCAATTCTTTTTTGTAACAACCGCAATTATTGCAAATGCCACCGCCAAGAGTAGCAGGTATGCCACAGCAAAACTCCATTCCGCTCAAACTGTTGGCAAGCGCAAGTTTGCTTAGCGTTATTAAATTTGCGCCACAACTTGCTTCAATGCGCTCACGCAAAACACTCGCCCCAACAATATCTTTTGTGCAAACAACAATTTCTTCCAAGCAACCATCACAAAACAATAAATTGCTTCCATTGCCAATGATTTTAAATTTTGTATTGCTTTCAGTAAGCGTTTTTGCGCAAAAAATCAAGCTTTCCTCACTGCGAGGATAAATAACACAATTAACTACGCCTCCGCTTTTAAATGTTGAAAGTGTTTTCCCGCTGACATTAAAACTTACCAAACAGTTGTTTTTTGCAATAATATCCAATATATTTTCCATATAATATCTAATGAATTATAATATAAGATTATTACTTTTTAGCTTATTTGCGCTGTCAAGCTTTTAAATTTTTTGCGTTGGCGGTGCGTTCCTTGCGTTGGCATTGGCGGTGTGTTCCTTGCGTTGGCATTGGCGGTGCGTTCCTTGCGTTATGTTGGCGTTATGTTGGCGGTGTGTTAGCATTATTACAATTTTTACTTTAATTTGCGCCGTAAAGCTTTTTTTGCACTTGTTTTGCGGTTAATAATGAAAATTGCGCAAAAAAAAACTAGCCTAAGCTAGTTTTAATATTTTTTTTAGCAAAATGCGTTGTAGATAGCTTGAACAGATTTTTCATAATCTTTTGTGCTAACGCCCACAATAATATTTAATTCGCTACTGCCCTGGTCAATCATTCTTATGTTAACATCTGCGTTAAATAACGCTGTAACCAACTTGCTTGCAGTACCTTTTTTTGATGCCATACCATGACCAACAGTTGCAATTAAAGAAAAATCTTTTTTAATTTCGATGTGGTCGGGATTAACGGTTTTTTTAATTTTTTCCACAATAACATCTTCTTTGCCTGCCAACTCATTTTCGGCGATAACAATGCTTAATGTGTCAATACCACTTGGCATATGTTCAAAAGATACGCCATAATATTCCAAAACAGAAAGCACACGCCTTGCAAAACCTAACTCGTTATTCATCATAGATTTTTCGATAAAAATAATGTTGTAACCTTTTTTGCCTGCGATACCTGTGATAATATTATCATTCTTTTTTGTTTCTGGCAAAATAAATGTACCTTTACATTCTGGATTAAAAGTGTTACGGATATTTATTGGGATATTTGACATTCTTACCGGGAAAATAGATTCTGGGTGAAGAACATTAGCGCCCATATATGCAAGTTCTCTCAATTCTTTGTAAGATAATTCTGCAATTGGCTTAGGGTTTTTAACAATTCTTGGGTCGGTTGTCATAAAGCCATCAACATCTGTCCAATTTTCATAAACGCTAGCGCCGGCAGACCTTGCAATAATTGCCCCCGAAACATCACTACCACCACGGCTAAAAGTTTTAATAGCGCCACTATCATCACTGCCATAAAACCCCGGGATAACTGCGCCACCAACGCATTTTGCAAGGCGTTCGTGAGCAAGTGTATTTGTCAATTCTGCATCAAAATCGCCACTTGCGTTAAATTTTATAATATCTTTTGCATCAATAAACTCAAAACCTAAAACTGCTGACATAATTAATGCGCTCAAATATTCGCCACGGCTTGCGCAATACTCGCTTGACCTATATTTATAAATGCCGTTTTCCACCTCTGCAATGTACTTGTTAATATCCAAATTTAGCTTTAAATCATTGCAAATTTGCAAAAATCTTTGCCTAATAATCTCAAAAGTAACCTTGCAATCGCCATTGGTTTCTACGTCGTGATAGCAAGAATACAAAAGGTCAGTAACCTTTCTGTCGCCATCTTCACGCTTGCCGGGCGCAGATACTACAATAAATTTTCTTTCAATATCGCTTTTAACTATACTCGCAACCTGCGTGATAGTTTTTGCATTTGCCATAGAAGTTCCACCAAATTTTACAACTTTTACTGCCATATTTTTACTCCATAATTAATTTATTTAATTATTAACATTTATTTACGCAATTGTTTACGCATTATTTGTTTACTTTATTTTCTTGTTTCGCTTGTTTATATTAATATTATTACTGTTTTATGTTAATTTTTGCTTTAGTAATAATAAAACGAATGTGAGCATTGTAAGCGCAAACGAAAAAATTAACTCAAATTGCGCTTGCTTTTATTGTTTTTTACTTTATTTTTCTTGTTTCTAAGTAATATCTTTTGTCCTCTGCTTCGCCCATAGAAAATGATTTGCGTGTGTAAACACCATTTTTTAGAACATAGCCAAATAGCTCGCTTTTTTGCAATGTTGGCATAAAAATTGCAACTCCATTGCCCTCATTTGCCACTTTTAACAAGTGTTTTGCGCCGTGAATATAATCTAATTCAATTTTATTATTTTTGCTGTATTCATCAATAAATTGTTGAATTTCGTTAATTGCGACACTTGCGTTGCTACTTATATTAATTTCTGTTTCTTTATTATTATATACAATTTTGGTTTTTCCCGTTCCTTTTAAAGCGCTTTTCATTGCGGTAACAAACGCTTCTCCGCCATTAAAAACAACACGGTGGATAGGCTCAAAAACCAATGAATTATCGTGCAAATTAACAAGCTCGCACAAACTATATCTTGCAGGGTGCGTTGCAATTTGTTGTGGCGTTAAACCCTTTTTAATTAAATTCCAACATTCTTTTGCCGTTGCAAGTGAATGGTTGCCATCGCCTACTGCAAACAACATTTGTTGGGTTGTGCCATATTTTTTTTGCATAACATCAACATCTGCTAGCGCTATAAGTTTTTGCAACACCATTTTGCTGTTGTCAACCCTATAACCGCTAATGTGTCCGCCGTTCATATTTAAATCAAAATTGTAAAGCACTTGCATATTTTGCGTTTCGTTTGCAAGTGGCTCAATAATTGTTTTGTTAACGTCATCAACAAGTAGCATAACGTGTGGCAACTCTAGGCAAGCATTTTTTCTTATTTCAATGCGCACTGGCAACCGCTCTACAACGGTTTTTTCGGTCGCTTTAATTAATGCGTTATTTTGTGGAGTATAATCATATTGTTCCAAATCAATGCACAACATTAACCCCAATCTATGCATACCATTATTTAATGTTCTATCAACAAAAATCAAATCGTTAACTTGCTCAAACAAGTTGCCATCAAGATAATTTTGCATTGTTTGATTGATGTTTTTAATGCGAGTTTCTTGCTCTTTCCCCAAATAAACCTCAGGATAAATTACATTTAAAGTTGATGGCTCGCTACCCACAAAACTTGCAAGCTGTTGCCAATAATCCAACTGTGAAGTAAATTGGTCGCATGCGACAACGCTCCACTTGGCAAAATCTTTTACCTTAGGCAATAGAATATTAGGTATTTTAGCAATTTCGTTAATCATTATTTACCTCTTTTAACCCAATTAATTTGTTTTTATTTAAATTGCCTTATCTTTTCTTGATAACTTTAACGCATTTTAAATATTTAGCTGTGTTATTATTTGTTTTCGTATTCATAATTAATGCCAAAAGCGTTAATTATTTCTTCATACAATTTTTCTGGTGTCATATATCTTTTAATTTCGCCATTTGTAACGGTGCTTATGATGCCTGTTTCCTCCGAAACAACAATGGATAACACATCACTTTCCTCCGAAATACCAATTGCCGCGCGGTGTCTTGTGCCAAGCTCTTTGCTAATGTTTGTTTCTTGTGTTAACGGCAAAAAGCAACCGGCAGACAAAATACAGTTGCCCTTAACTACCACTGCGCCATCGTGCAATGGAGCTTTTGTATTAAAAATACTTTCCAACAAACCGCTTGTAACAAGCGCATTTAAATCAGTGCCTGTATCTAATATGTGCGAAGGCACAACTGTTGGCGCAATAATAATAATTGCTCCCACGTCATTTTTACTCATATTTTGGCAAGCCTTAACAATTTCTGATGCGGCAACTTTCAAATCTTCATCGCTACCGCCAAAGCCATCGTGATGCTTGTTTCTATCATAATTGCCCGAAAGTTTTGAGATAAAGTTTTTGATATCTTTTTGATAAATAACAACAAAAGACACAATAAATGCCAAACCCACAATTCTTAAAATAAAATTTGTAACATATAATGCGTTATTTTCGCTTAGGGCGCAAAAAATGCTAACGCCTAAATAAACAAGCATATATGTAGAATACAATATAGCTACCTTTAAATTGTTTCTGCGTTTAAAGAAAACGAAAATAAGAATAGCAAACACCAAGATAGCAAGCACATCAAAAGCCACAAGCCAATTCAAATTTTTTAAGTAATTTGCAAACTGTTGCATATTCCACCTACCTCTACATATAATATAACATTTTTTAATAAAAATAAAGTATCTTACAGCATTTTTAATTTAAATGCCAAAAATATCACTTATATCCGTACCATCGTTTGAGTTATCCCCACCATTATTTACGCCATTTTTAGTGTTATTATTGCCATTATTACCGCTGTTGTTCAAATTTAGCATTTTTTCTAATTCCTCAAACGGATTGCCTGCTTTTGTATCAATATTGATAATTGGCAATTTTTTAGGAGGAAACTTTTTCTTTAAAATAACCAACAATAGTACAACGCCCAACATAAAAAAGCCTTTAATACACCAAGTAAATATTGTAACATTTTTGCTACTTGTCCAAAAGCTGTATGGCTTGTAATTGTCTTTACTTTGTTGCATTGATGCGATAAAATTTTCTTTGCTAATTGCATCGTACACAATTGTTACCACATTATCAAGCGCTAAAGCAATTTTTTGCTTGCCAATATCGCCACCGCCAAACCTCTCAATCATATCTGACAAGGTATCTTTTTGGGTGTAGGCAACGTTTGGTTGACCTTTCATTTCAACATTTGCAATACGGTTTTCCCAATTTAAGCTTAAAAAGTTTACCACGCTTATATCTTTTTTCATAAAGTTAACCGAATCACTTTGCAAGCCAATATGGCTGTAAGGGATTTTAAAATTTTCTTCGCCAGCCAAAACATTTTGCTTTTTAAAAATTGGCACTTTTTTTGCGTTTAATTGATTGGTTTTGGCAACTTCATAAAAATAATCATTGTGCAATGTTTTAACTTCATCACTGTACATATAAAGATAATCGCCACCCACAACGCTATCCAAATTAATCATTAAAAGTGTGTTAGCAATATCCTTTTCTGTCATACTTTTAACATAAGCGTTACTGCCTTTAAAGCCATATTCTTTTGCGCCAAAAGCGACAAAAACAACGTCATAATCTATTTTACTGTCTTTAACCAACTTGGCAAGTTGCATTAAAACCGCAATGCCCGTTGCATTATTGTATGCGCCCTCGCCAACAATATAGTTGCCCTCAACTTTTATTAATGATGCATTATCATAGTTTGCGCCAATAATAATTTGTTTTTCGCTTGGCGTGTCATATTTAAATACCACATTATATGCCTGCTCAGTTCTGTCGTTGCGGTAAATATTTTCATAGTTAAATTGGGTAATTTCGCCAGTTAGCCCCAAGTTTCTAAAATATGTTTGCAAATAGAATGCAGTGGCGTCTGCGCCGTTAAATTCGCCTTCTTTTTCCACTTCAACACCACACGTTCTAACTGGATTTTTATCTAAAAATTCTTCTAGCAACGCATATGTTGATAAGTTTTCTAAAACCTTTGGTTGTGCGGTAATATAATCTTCTGTATTACAGCCAATTAAGGTAAAACACATTATTATTATCATTGTAAACAAAACAAATTTTTTCATATTTTACCTCTTATAAAAACGCTAAAACAAAGATGTATGGCAAGCATAATCCCGATGCAAAGGGGTACAAAACCTCTCTTGGTACTTTTTTGACAATTGTAAACAAAAAGCCACTCATAAATGCGCTAATTACCACACACTTAAACAATGTTGTTAATATAAAACTTGACAGTGGGACAAAATAAAACATAATTCCAAGCAAGCTTAAAACGCAATTTGCAAGTATCATCCAAAAGCTTGCGTTGTTTTTAAAAATAGTGTAATCAATTAGTGGTTGCATAAAAACGCCCTGACTAGATAATATATTGCGATAAGACAAGCTGTAACTAAATTTAATAAATAACGCAAAAATTAAATAGGAAAACAATCCGGAAAAAATGATTGTAAAAACATACAACATAATTAACATAGCTTGCGACATGCCGGAAATATTTACCATTACGCCCACGCTAGAAAACGATGTTTCTGCCGTGTAAAAGCCTTTTAAAATAAAACTAATCATCACAAAAACCATTAAAATTGTTTTATTTCGCTCTTTATTTTTATCTAAAAATTTCATATTACCTCCTATTTGCTACAATTATATTAGAAATTGCTATCACTAAAGCAGTGCTAACAACATATTCGCCACTTTTAAAGCCCAATTCTACCTCGTACATTTTATCCATAATAAATTTTAACGCTTTGACGCTATATTTATTTGCAATTTTTTTAACCACATACACAGCTTTTGGCGAAACGCCAATTGCCTTAGCGATATCATCATTTTCTTGATTAGAAGTTGCGCAATAAAACATTTTGCGGTATTGCGCCGAAATTAACGCTAAAATAAAGCCCTCGCTTTCGCCTCGTTGCAACAACACCTGTAAAATTGCTAACGCTTCATCATTGTTTTTGTCAGCTAACGCATTTGTAAAGGCAAAAATAGAGTTGTTAATATCGGGTGTGATGTTGTTATCCACAATCTCACAAGTGATATTATTTGTAAACAAACACAACTTTTCTGCTTCGTTATTAATTTTTTGCAAATTATTATCGCAAAACAAAACAATTTTTTCTATCGCTTTTTGCTCTATTGCCACATTTCTTTTATTAAAAAAATTGGTCAAGTAACTAACCAAACTGCCCGTACTCAACTTTGAGCAATCAACATACTCAATATTTTTAGCTTTAATTGCGCTTTCGGCATCAACAACAACTAAAACGCACATTGGGTTTGGATTTTTGTAATATTGTTCTAAAAACTTTTTATCGTTGTCGTTATATTTAACAAGTTCCTTAACAATTACCATAATTTTATCGCTAAAAACTGGCAGTTGTTGCAACGCATTGTAAATTTCATCCAAACTACTTACGCTTTCAAAAACAATTGAATTAAAAGTTTTGTAATCTTCGGCAATTAAACTTTGCAATTTTTCCACAACTTTTTGGCGCAAAACAACATCTTCGCCGTTTACAACATAAATTGGCAAAGCTGTTTGCAAAGTTATACTATTAATAAAATCTATTGCGTTCATTTACACCTCAAAATCAAACTTCATTTTACCATTTTTAAGAGTTAAAGTAAAGTTACATTTGTTACTACCTGCCAAATTGTGTGAATAACCATAATTATTTATCAAATAATCAACATTTTCTGGCTTTTCAATGTTTCCTTCGCAAAATAAAATGTCGGCGTCGGCGTTAGGTTTGGCGTGGCTTGCAAATAAAATGTTAACATCTTCAACATTAAGCAAAATATCGTTGTCAACAAAACCAACAGTTATGTTTTCTTCGGCGATAATATCAACAAATTTTTCATCAGCCATTGGCGTTTCGGTAACGCATTTTTCAATTAGCAATTCATCATATTGCTCAAGCAAAACTAAATCTTCCTCGCTAAATTCTTTTTTAACAAAATAATCTATTTTATGCAAATTGTCCCTAAAATAAATGTTTTTCAGCCGTTTCATTGTAAAATCGCTCAACTCTCCGTTAATTATAACATAATTATTTTTGTTTCTATCTGTCATAATTATCGTGTGAGAATATTTATCGCTATTGTTGATAACTTGCATATGTGTTTTAGGATACATCAAATTTACAGTAGAAATGCTCATACTGATAATGCACACGGTCAACAAACTAAACGCTATTAGCCGTTTGTATTTTTTGTCAATAAAAACAAACTTAGACATTACCACCATTAGCACCATATAAACAAAAATAAACACACCGTTAACCGCAAATGAAATGCTTGGAGCGCTAACTTTTGCAATAGCTTGATTAATAAAAACAAAGCCATAAAACAAATAGCCAATACCACGCAAAAGAAACCACATATGTGGTATGTACGCCAAAATTAAGCCCACAAACAACAATGGATACAACACAGAAATTAGCGGTATTACAATAACATTGGCAAGTAAAAACAAAATTGAAAGTTTGCCAAAATAATATATCATAATTGGCAACAACGATATGTTAACCGCTATGCTTCCGCTTAATAATGATGCAATTTTTTTAGGTATTTTTTTGCTTATTTTGTTGTTAATTGGCGTGTAAAACAATATCATTCCTAACACTGCCAAAAAACTCATCAAAAATGAAATATAAAATAAATTTAATGGCGAAAATAAAAGTAAAATAATACCTGCCAACGAAAACGATGAAATTGTATCATTTTTCATACCTAAACAGTTAGAAATAAGTAATATTTCCGACATAATACTTGCCCGCATAACTGAAGGTGTAAAATTGCAAAAGATATTATAAATTAACAAAACAGCCGAAATAATAATTAAATTAATAACATTTCCTACTTTCAATTTTCGCAAAATTAGCAACAGTACAATTACAATAATACCTATATGCATACCAGAAACCGCAAAAATATGCGCTGTGCCAATGTAGGCAAAATCAGATTTTATCTGTGCGTCCATTCCGTTAGTATCGCCATAAATTAGCGCATACATAAAAGATGCAACTTCGCTATTGGCGTTTTTATAAAGTAGTTGTTTGGTAGAAAATTTAACTTTGTCAATGCCACTTAATTCGCCTGCAAAAAACTGCGCTTCATCAACAAAAACATCATAATAGTAGTTTCGCTTGAAGTTGGTTACAGAATAGCCATCAAAATAGTTAACTTTTTTGTTTTCGATGCGCCCTCGCAATGTAATTTTGTCGCCAATTTTAAAAACTGCTTCCGTTTCAAAAAACTGCAATTTTGCTTTTCCGCTGTAACTTTTGCCATCAATAGTAATTTTATCAATAAAAATTGTATCGTTCGCATCAACAACTCCCCACTCATTATGGTTGCTATCCATAGAAATTGTCGCCTCAATATAAGCATCGCTAACATTCATTTCTTTGCTTTCAATTTGCGCAATAGTTATGTAGCACGAAAATGTTGCAAGCAAATAAAACAGTAACATTGTAAAAAGCAAACCAATGCCCTTAAACTCTGTCTTTTTCCATAAGATAAAAATAGCAATACACATCGCTACCGCTAAAATTATTGAAATATACCAAGGCAATAGCAGTGAAACAAAAATGCCCACAACCACGCTAAACAATAAAATAGGAAAAACTCTAAAATTAAAAAATCTATCCATACTAAATATCGTAAATTTTGTTTTTTTCTGTTAATTTGCAATTAACAAAACTTTGTTTAGCTTCCAACAAAATGTTACTTTCCTCCATTGGTAAATGCGTTAAAAGTAGCGTTGCATTTGGCGCAAATTGCGCGCAACAATCAGCAAGCTGTTTAACGGTTAAATGTGGCAAATGCGGTTTAAAATCCTTTTGCAATATGCAAGCATCGCCCAAAACAACGCTGGTATTTTGCATTAAATTGCGCAAATTATCCGTTAAAATAGTATCGGCGGTGTAGGCTAAAATTGCGCCATCATAGGCAAATTTTAAGCCATAAGTTTCAACAGGGTGTTCCATTTTAAAGCATTTTACTTCAATACCCTCAATATTTACAACAAAATTATCACAAATTGTATGGCAATTGAACGCTTTACAATTTTTAATCAATTCAAATTCCGCATTGGGTGTGGCAGGCAAAAACACATTGATAGGCGCAATAATCCCCTTCGCCAAATTTTCTTCTGCCATATATTTAAAACACAATATATCGCTAATATGGTCAAAATGCAAGTGCGACAAAAAAATTGCGCTAATCTTGCCAATACTTACGCTTTTAAACAAATTGTTGATATTTCCGCAACCAAAATCGCAAATAATATTTGTTTGTTTTTCGCTAATTAAATAGCAAGCCGTGCCTGCATCATTGCTGGGATATTTACCTTTATTACCAATAATTTTTAACTGCATATTACTCCATATTTTTAGTAGCGACAATATCAGCGCCCAAATTTAAAACATTTTTAATTATAACATCGCCAATTTGAACAGCGCCTTTGTAGTTGATTTTTGCAACTTCTTTTAAAATATCGGCAATTTTATTTTTGTCAACAAGAGCGCTAGTTTTGCAACTGCAAACCTTGCCATTGCACTTAAATAAGGTTGTAACCACCCGTTTTGGTTGCAAAAACTCTTGTTTTCCATATTCTGCGCCTCGCTTGCAAGTGTTGCCAGCAACAATAATTTCGCCATCAATATTTTTTATTTCTAAATTACAGCCCATTGGGCACATAATGCATGTGGTATTTAATTTTTCCATTTATTCCTCCAAAACAATCTTTAAATCATTTTGCAATTTTGCTTTATCAATTTTAATAACTTCCATTTCGCCCGGGGATAAAATTAAATATTTCTTTTTAAAAATTTCTACTCCGTTAGACATTGCTTTTAGCGTTACATTTTTGTAAACATTTGCCACTCTAAAATAAATATCAACCAAACCCTTGCTAGCGCACACAAATTGAGGCAAGGCGTAACGCACTTTTCCATCAACTTGCACATCAATTTTGCCTTTAACATCAAGCAAATTATCAATATATTTTACTGCATTTTCGCCTGCAATTGCGCCCTCATTGCTAACATTGTCCACCAAATCGTGCACGTGCAAAACATTGCCACACGCAAAAAAACCAGCTTTTGTTGTCTGCCTAAATTCATCAACGGT
>JAVVTM010000015.1:0-14229 GCA_036653655.1 Clostridia bacterium
TGTTAATGCGCTTTAGCCTTTCATTTAACTAAATATTTGACTACTTGTTAATGCGCTTTAGCCTTTCATTTAACTAAATATTTGACTACTTGTTAAATATGCTTTTATCTATCTTTAACGCAAAAAAAACTGCCCTCAACAGCAGTTTTTTGTTTACTTATTTTTTTGTAATTTTGTGCTTATTTTTTTTAATTTTGTGCTTACTTTTTGTATTTAACGCAAGAGGTTTTTTTAAGCAATTTGTATGTTTTACTTTCTATTTTCTACATACCAATTTACTTTTTCATATCAACCACTTCTTAAAAAATACTGGTTTATTTGATTATTCTTAAATCTTAACCATTTTTTTCAAAAAGACTTATTGTGCTTACTTTTCCATATCAACCACTTCTTTTTTAAATACTGGCTGATATTTGTCTTGATAATAGCTAGATTGCTCACAATCAAAATTGCCCAAATTATCAATATTTATTATTGTACAACCACGCTGTTTGCCAATTTTGTGTATGCCCGGATAAGCCAAATAATCAATGCTCATACCATAAGTTAGCCTAATGCCTTTGTATGTTAATGATATATTGTTAAAATGGTCGTGCCCAACAAAAATACCTTTTGTGCTTTGCAACTCTAGCATTGTTTCAAACAAATTGTCTGAGCCACTGCCACAATAAACCATATTGCCAGTTTCGCCAATCCTACCATAGTTGTATGAAACATCGGTAGTATCTTTCATATCATTTGCCAAATACTCCTTATATGCCATCAAGTATTCCTCTAATGGAATATGGAAAAACGCCAAACTTTTAACGGTTGTAAAATCTTTTGCGTCAATATTTAAGCTAGCCAAATTTAAGCTTGCAAGTGTGCTTGCATTTTTTTGGTTAAAACTTTTAACATTATTTGCGTACCAATCAACTTGGCTTTGGCGGATATTGTCATAGTGCCATTTAATGCCAAATTTGTCATCTGGCAAATATGCGTGCGAATCAAAAACAAACAACGCTTGAGTAATCAAACCGTGGCTATTTTTAACTTTAATAACTTGATTGCCAAAACCATCAATATCTTTTGACCCAGACTCAAACAAACAATGTTTAAATTTTTCTTGGCTGTAAAACTCGCTAATTTCTTCTCTATTGTAGTAGCTGTACGCCTCGGTATCGTGATTGCCAAAACTTACTGTCCAATAAACGCCCAATTCTTCCATCAAATTGGCATAAATTTCTGCTGCGTTTTTGTTGTTAAATGTGCCTGCTTGATAAGGTACAGGATAAGCGATATCGCCCGTTGTAATTACCAAATCGGGTTTTTCGGTGGTTATCATACAAGCCACTGCGTTTAGGGCAGATTTATCTTTAGAATTGCACAAAAAGCCTGCGCCAATGTGCACATCTGTAATTTGCAAAACTTTAAAGCCGTTGTCTGATGTAAAAGTCCAATAGCCATCATCATCTTTAACTGGTGTTTTTTGGCTTTCATACGATACAGCGTCAAATTTTTTAATAGCGCCATTTAACGATGCGCAACTTATTGCAGAAATGGTTGCCAAAAACCCAATAAAGACAAAAATGCTGGCAAGCACTATCGCTGTAATTATTAAACCCTTTTTTCTCCCTTTTGCAATTTGTTCGGGAGTTTTTATTACTTTTTCTTTTTTCATATTTTACCTCTACACCAAAATATTACTGGCTTTAACAAAAAAAGTCAATATTTTACCTTACCACGCATTGTCTTGCTTTTACTATATTTTTGCTGTACTTTTGCTGCGTTTTTACTACACATTAATATAACTTACAGTACATATAGCTTTACTGCGTTTTGCTATATTTTACTGTATTCTTGATATATTACTGCTAACTTATGGCTGTATTTTTGCCATATTATTGTTGATTTATTGCTAACTTTTGCTAATTTTGTGCTGTGCTTTTATTTTTTTAAAGCGATAGCCTTTTTGCATTGTTCAACAATATCTTGCGCGCGCATTTTGTAAATTTGCTTTAAGTATGGCAATTTGCCCACTTCGCCAAAAGTGTTTGGCACGCCAATTGCTAGCATAGGAGTTGGGCATTTAGCGCACAAAACCTCGCTAATTGCAGAATATAAACCGCCTACAATGTTGTGATTTTCGCAACTTACTGCGCAACCTGTCTTTTTTACTGAGGCAACAATTGTAGCCTCATCAATTGGCTTTATTGTGTGCACATTAATAATTTCTGCATCAATGCCCGCCTCTTTTAGCATATCTTGCGCAAGCAATGTTTCTTGCACCATAATACCGCTACAAAAAATACTAATATCCTTGCCCTCTTTAATTACATCTGCTTTAAACAAATCAAACTTGTAATTTTCATCAAAAACTGGCGTCAAGCATTTGCGAAACATTCTAATGTAAACTGCGCCGTAATAATCGTTAATAATTGGCATTGCAAGCGCAAGCTGAGTGTTGTCAACCGGCTCAAAAATAACGATATTAGGGATACCCCTAAGCACAGCGATATCTTCCATACCCATATGAGTACCGCCATTTAATTCGGCAGAAATGCCCGGGTCAGTGCCAACAATTTTAACATTTTGTTTGGCGTAGCAAACTGACAATGTGATTTGGTCGCACACACGCCTGCTTGCAAAAGGGCTAAAAGTTGTTACAAAAGGTTTGTAGCCATAGCTTGATAACCCTGCCGCAACCGACACCATATTTTGCTCCGCAATGCCCACTTCTATTGCCCTATCAGGAAACTCCGTGCGCAAACCGTGCGTTCCGCTTGCCTTTGCCAAATCGGCGTCAAGCACCATAACTTTATCATCTTTTAACATTAATTCTCTTAGTTGTGTGGCAAAAACTTTTCTCATTTCAACATTTTCCATAATTATGCCCTCCCAATTTCTGCAATTGCTTGCTCCAATTGCTCCGCTGTTATTGGCATATTGTGGTTGCCATAACCCTTTTCAACAACAAAACTTACGCCCTTACCCTTAATGGTATTTGCAATAATCATTGTTGGCTTGCTCGATTTTTTTGCAACGCTAATTGCCATATCAATCTCATCAAAATTGTGCCCGTCAATAACAACAACAGTCCAACCAAAAGACTCCCAACGCTTATCAATTGGCTCTAGGCTGTTGACATCATCAACCATACCGTCAATTTGCATTTTGTTGTAATCGGTAAAGGCAATTAGGTTGTTTAATTTCTTTTGGCTTGCAAGCATCGCAGCCTCCCAAATTTGCCCCTCTTGGCTTTCGCCATCGCCAATAATTGTATAAATATATGCGTTGTCTTTTGCAAGCTTAGAACCTAACGCAATGCCCACCGCACAAGAAAAACCTTGCCCCAATGAACCCGTTGTCATATCTATGCCAATAGTTTTGTTCATATCGCAATGGCTTGGCAAATTTGTGCCAGATTGGTTTAGCGTTAACAATTCACTTTTGTCAAAATAGCCCTTGTTTGCAAGAGTTGCATAAACCGCTGGGCCAGCGTGCCCTTTGCTGACAATCAACCTATCTCTGCCCGCCATTTTAGGGTTTTGAGGGTTGATATTCATATGTTTATAATACAAACTTGTTAAAATATCCACTATTGACAAGCAACCACCCACGTGCCCTACGCCAATAGAAGCCATACAACGCATTGTATCAATTCTTATGTCTTTACTAATTTGATTTAAATCCATAATATCCACTTCCTTCTCACTTTCTTTTCATATATTTTAGCATACTACCTATGCAATGTCAATTTTGATATTTTTTTAACATACAACTATTAAGGCTCGCTAATGTTGCCTGCTTTTAGCATATATAGATGTATTTTAAAGCTGTCAACATCGCAAAATCCACAGCGTGCCACTTTGTATAAATCTATTTTACTTAACTTTTAACACGCAAAATCCACAGTGCGCCACTTTGTATCAATCTATTTTACTTATCATTTAACACGCAACTTTTAAGGCTTAACATTTAACATTTAACATTCAACTTTTAAGGCTTAACATATATATGCGTTGTGGTTAAAACATCGCCAAGCGTTAGCAATGTGCCACCATTCATACTGCCATCTTTAACCCAATAACATCTGTCCCCGGTTTTGGTTGAGTATGTTAGGCGCACGCCTTGATACATTATTGATGAGTTGTTAACGTGGTCGTGCCCAACTACAATGTTTTTTGTACTGCCCAAATTTTTGATTATTTCAAAAAAACCTGTGTTGTGTTTAGAACAGCAAACATCTTCATTGTTTTTGCCAAACCCAATGTTTTTGTCAAACCCTGTGCTTTCCCAATATTCGTAGGCGTCTTTAAACTCTGGCAACGGTATATGAAAAAACAAAGTTGACTCGGCAATTTTGCCGTTGTTGTTGTATTTTGTTGCGCCTGCAACCGCCCACTTGTACCATTCAATTTGGTCGTATTTGATAAAATCATAGCCGTCTATTGTGCTTGCGTGCGAGTCTAGCATTATTAAACTTTGCGCAATTTTGCCGTTTTCCACAATATTGATTATGTAATTGCCCACGCCACTTAGCCCTATTGCGCCTTTTTTAAACAAGCAATGCTCCGCCTTTTCAAACATATCGGCAATATAATTTAAATCTATGTTGCCCTCTCTATCGTGATTGCCAAAAACTGGCGCCCAAGGTATGCCATAACTATCCATATGCTTTACAAATTTAACCATAGATTTTCTTGTGGACATTGTCCAAACACTATCGCCCGTGATTGTAATCAAATTTGGCTTTTGCTCCGCCACCATTAAATCTATTGTAGAATATGCAATTTTTGTGTTTCCCACATCAAGCGTATCGCTAAATTGCACATCGGTTAGGTTTAAAATTTTAAATTCTTCGCCCTCCTTTTTTTCTAGTACAAAAGTATCTTCAATTTTGTATTCATTTAAATTTGTCCAAAATTCCGTTGTTGGCTTGCCCTTTCTTTTAACCAATTCGCACGGCAAAACAATGCACAAAATAAGTGCGATTAGCGTTGCAAACGCTATGCTTGCAATTACTACTTTCTTTTTGACACTAAATTTATTTTCCATAATTTTCTCCTCAATGCAAAACATTTTAATTGTTTTAATCTTGTTTGCTTGTTAACATTATAACTTTAATCTTATTTGTTTGCTAACATTATAACTTTAATCTTATTTGTTTGCTAACATTACTGCAAAGCATATTTTAGCTTTAATCTTGTTTGCTTGCTAACATTAATACAAAGCATATTTTAGTTTAATCTTGTTTGCTTGCTAACATTACTGCAAAACATATTTTAGTTTAATCTTGTTTGCTTGGCAAACATTCAATTAATGTTGCTGTGCCACTCACTGTAAATTTGTTTTGAGCGCTGTATGGCAAAAAGAAATAATCGCCCCTTACAACATCTTTAACATAGTTTTCGCCAACTATTTGCGCTTTTCCCTCCAAACAAATATAAACCGCTGGCGCATAATCCATTACAAAACTTCCACCCGTTAAAATGTGTCTGTTTTCGGCAAAACAAGTTGTGTCGGCGTATGTAATTAAACATTCCTTTGTATAACCATTGGTTTTAACAACCTCTTTTGGACAAATTTTAGCGCTTTTTAATGCCTTTTCGCCCACCATTGAGTAATCAAAACAATCTAATGCGGTTGATTTGTCAAGCCCAATATATTTTTCCCACTCGCTTATGCGGATATCTCCACACCAATTTTCGGGCTGAATTGTAAAATCGGTTGGCTCTTGCACTTCAATAATGGTGCAACCCTCGCCAATTGCGTGGATTAAACCTGCGTTAATCAAGTACATATCGCCCACTTTTGCCTCTACTTCCGCCAAAATATCACGCATTATATCTTTTTCTTCAAGGCTTCTTTCCTCATATTTGCCAAATTCTTGCTTGGTAATAGGGCGGTTAAAGCCAAAATAAATTTTAGCGTTTGGGCGAGTTGCAATAACCAACCACGCTTCTGTTTTGCCATAGCTACTGTTAAAATGCCTGCGTGAAAACTCCTTTGTAGGGTGCACTTGCACTGGCAAACGAATTGCGCTATCCAAATATTTAACCAAACAATCATACTTTCTATCGCCCAAAAGCAGTGCGCTTTCTTGCTCTAAAAGGTCATCAAAAAACAATTCTGTGCCTTTAATTACTGAAACGCCGTCTCTTTTGCCAAAATATTTTGGGTTGATTGCGCGCACTTTGCTTGCAATCCACTCCTCCGGGAAAAGTGTATCTTCCGCTTTGTCGCCACACAAATTTGCATACTGTTTGCCACCTAAATAAATTCTATAAACTCTGTTGCGTTCAAAAAATAAAGGTTGTTTGCACAAATTTTTTATATCCATTTTCTTGCTCCTTTTAATATTTTAAGGCTTGCTATTATCTTTTTATGTTGAATATTTTTTGATATTTCTTCTATTACTTTATATTTTTATTAGTAATTTTTTTGTTTTTACTGCTTTGTATGTTTATTAATATATTTATATTTTATTATATCAATATTTTACTGCATACTTTTTTTTAAATTAATCACTTCTTGATAAGTTGGCATAGCTTGCATTGCGCCTTTTTTGCCAATTACAACACCACAAGCGTAACTTGCAAAATCCACCGCATCACGCATATCACTCAAATTTAGTTTTGCCGTGCCTTGCAACAGTTTAAACAATATTCCGCCCGAAAAACAATCGCCTGCGCCTGTCGTATCCACCACTTTAACATCAACGGCGTTGCGTGTAAAATTGTCTAATGTCCTATCGTAAACGGTTGCGCCATTTTTGCCTTTTGTAACAAAAATTATTTGCGCATTTGGGCTCATTTTTAACAGCTCGCTAACTGCCAAAATTTCCTCTTTTTCCTCTGTTATCAATTGCAATTCTTCATCGGTAACTTTTACAATATCGGCATATGCTAAAAACTGCTTTATTGCGCTTTTGCACAACTCCTCGCTTTGCCACAACCCCAAACGCACATTAACATCAAACGACACCTTTGCGCCTTTTGCGCGCGCCAACTCAATTGCCCTTTCGTGCGCATATTTTGTGGGCGATTCTACCAACCCTACCGAACAAAAATGTAGCACATCGCCACATTCAAACATATCCTCGCTAATTTCCGCTTTGTCCAAAAGCAAATCGGCAGTGTTTTCACGATAAAAAGCAAACTTTCTGTCGCCGTTTTTGTCTAAAGTTACCATAGCTAGCGCCGTGTTGTTTTGGCAAAATTGCACAAAATCAGTGTTCACACCACAATCTTTTATGGCGCTAAGCAAAAACTGCCCAAAACTATCGGTTGATAGCTTGCCCAAATAATAGGCTTCTCCACCAAGCTTTGCAACGCTTGCGCACACATTTGCAGGCGCTCCACCCGCTTTTGCAATGTAACTTACACCATCATTATTCATAGGCAAAAAATCTATTAAACACTCGCCTATACAAATTAATTTGTTCATATCATTCCTCTTTAATTTCTTTTGTTTTGCTTTTTGCTTTACTATTTTTTGTTAAATTATTTTGTTATTTTACTACTTTTTTTGTTAAATTATTTTTTTGTGTTAATGTTTTTATTGTTTTTTTTGCTTAATATTTTTAAAATTATTAATGATTTATCAAAACTTTTTAATCTTAATTTGTGTTAATGTTTTTTGTTATTTTTCATTATTCGGTTTATCTGGCGTTATTTTTATTTTTGTTGCGCCGTGTTTATAATAAATGTAATTAAAAAAGTTTAGTGGCGTTAAAAACACTTTGCACCTTAACGCAAAATCGCCAAACCTACTGCCCTTTGGCTGTATCTCGCTTGCAGAAAACATCTTTAAGTTGCGCAAGATATCCGCCTCTGTCAACCCCTCGGTGTTTTGTTGCGTAACCACTTTTGGAGTGTTTGGCAACACATCAAAATAGTTGTCGCTAAATGGTTGGTCGCTTTTGGTTGTTAATTGCAAAAGCCTAATATATGCTGTGCTGTTTATTGTGTATTCAATAATGTCATCTTTCAATTTTACTGCAACTTTTGGCGCTATCACTGGCAAATTAAGATTTTTTTCTTTGTCAAATAAAACGGTTTGTTCGCTTACAACATTGCCATTTTTGCTAAGTTGCGCCACAAAAACACACTCTTTTAAATTTGCTAGTTTTTTTAATTCTGCAACATCAACTTGCAAAAACTTTGCGCTACAATTTTTTAAAACATTGCAATCTACTGTCTTTGTAAAATATTGCTTGCCCTCAAAATCAATTAATTTTACTGCCAAACTTGCCTTAAACGCATCTAGCGTATCGTTCAAAATAAAAATATTCAAGCTTTTTTTGTTGTTTTCTACGCTTACTGCAACTGGGTTAAAAAACTTTTTACTGCCATATTGCAACGCTTTATAACCGCCATAATAATCTACGCTAGCCCACGAACAAACTGGCCAACAATCGTTAAATTGCCAGTAAAGCGAGCCATTACATTCTCCCTTATTTCTGCGCCAATGTTCCGTTGCGTCTTTAATACATTCCTGCTGACAAACGCCAGACAAATAAATGTAATCAACAAATTGTTTTGGCAATCTAAAATTTGACGCTATGTAAAAAGCCATTTTCATATTGCCACTATTGCATTTTTGGTGCGCATTAAAAACACTGCTTGTAAGCGAAAAATCTTGCTCGGTTGCAAATTTGTTAATGGCGTTTAAGCTTGGCAAACTTTCAAACCCAAACTCACTGCAAAAGCGAGTGTTGCGCTTGCGATAGTAGGTTAGCGGTTGCAAACCGTGCCACACCGCCCACAAATGCGTATCGCCAACATTGTCGCTATTTACGCCTTTATTGTGCGCAATTCCAATTGGTGTGCCAGCAATGTAGCTTGTAATATTATCGTGTTTTTTTAGCTCATTTGGCAAAATGTCATAAAAGAATTTTTGTGTCCAATCAACATATTTTTTTCGGTTTAGCCACGCTATTGACATAACTTCAATTTCATTATTGCCACACCACAAACACAAGCTGGCGTGGTGGCGCAAGCGCTTAACATTGTTTTGCACTTCTGCAAGCGTGTTCCTTAAAAAATCACTGTCAAAAAACGGATATGGTTGGCACGCAAAACAAAAATCTTGCCAAACTAATATGCCATATCTATCGCACAAATTGTAAAATTCATCACTTTCGTAATATCCACCGCCCCAAACTCTAATCATATTAAAGTTGGAAAACCGCGCGGTTTTTAAATAAAATTCTAGTTTTTTGTCGGTAACTCTATTTATAAAACTATCGGCAGGTATCCAATTTGCGCCTTTTGCAAAAATAGCTTCGCCATTAATTATAAATTGAAAATTTTTGCCAAATTTATCAAAACTTGTGTTCAATTTAATAGTTCGCAACCCAACAAATTTGATGTTTTCATCTAAAATTATTGCGCTGTTATCGCTCACTTTTTGCGCATTGCTATTGTTAGTTTCTGCATTGCTATGGCTTAAAATTTGCACAACAACTTTATACAACGGCTGTTGTTCTTTTGGCGATAGCTCATTAACCCACCACAATTCTGGCTGTAAAATATCAAATTTGGCTGTAAAATCGCTTGTAGCAAGCAATTGCTCCGTTAAAATATTGCCGTTTGGCATTTCAATTTGCACTAAAATATTTTGATTTTGATTGCTAAAATTTTCAATTTTGCCCTCTATTGCAAGCTCAACACTGCCATTTGCGTGTGTTTGCAAAACCTGCACATCGGCAATTTTAGCCTCGTTTCTGCCTAGCAAAAAAATGTCGCCACTAATGCCACTAGGCGTTAAAATAGGACCCCAATCCCACCCAAAATGGCTTTGCGGTTTTCTTATGTGCGGTATGCCATTTAAGCCGTTGTTGTTGTTTGGACACCTTTCAATTTTTTGCTTATCTTTAACATATTTAACTGGGGAATAAAACAAAACCTCAATTGTGTTTTGCCCTTCGATTAAAAACTTTTTAACATCAAAAGTATATTGTATGTGGCAGTTTTCTACGCTTTTTACAAGCTTGCCATTTATGCTTAAATCGGCAATAGTATCCAAGCGCTCGCACACCAATTCAATTTGTTGCAACTGCAAAAAATCTGCCGTAACTTCAAAAGTTTTTTTGTACAACCAATCTTTTTCACTCACCCAATAAACATCTTTTTCATTGGTTGAAATAAAGGGGTCGGCAATAACTTTATCGCTTAACAAATCTAAATAATTACAGCCCGGGATAGTGGCGTTTCGCCAAATATTTTCCTCAACATCTTTAAACTGCCAGTTGCCGTTTAATTTAATCTTTGTAAATTTTCTATCCATCTTTCTCCTTAACTGTTAAATAAATTTGTTCTATTTAATATTAATACCCTCGCATTATTTTAAGTTATGTTGCGTTAAAAATTTACTGTTTTCGCTTGTTTCCGCTAGCTAAAAGCTTTGCCTATGTTATCCAAATGCTTTGCCTATGTTATCCAAAACGCTTTGCTTTTTGTTTACAAGCAGGTTTAACCGTTGTGTGTTGTCATTTATTTAATTATTTGCCATAAAAACTCTACTTTTCGCCTGCAAAAACTCTAAATAGCGGAAAGCAACTTTCGTAAAATTTGGTGTATGCTTCGCAATAATCTCTATCCGCCCTATTGCGTTTGCACCCTCCTGCCCTGCACATGCCAAACCATTTGCAAGTTTTGCACTTTTCGTTAATGATAAAGCTTTCCTTTATAAATTCAATTGCCTTTTCGCTGTGCGCTAAAGCATTAAAATCGCTTGTGTTTATATTGCCTAAAAGCCAATTATCTGCGCAATAAAAATCGCACGGATAAATATTGCCATTGCCTTCCGCCACAAATTGGTGCGAACAGTGCCCACAAATGCCACACTGCTCGGGTGGTTTGCCCAAAAACAATTGCGCCATATTATCAAACTGCCTAACGCTTGTATATTGATGCCTAACATAATCTTTAACATAAAGATTAAACCCTTCTATCAAAAATTGCGTGTACTGCTCCACTGTCATATAAAGCTCGCTTTCGGTTTTATCGCCAAACGGACGCAAGCAAGGAATAAATTGTAAAAATTTAAAACCACGCCCCGTTAAAAAAGTGTAGACATCTTTAATATGCTCCGCCACATATCCCGTTACAACGGTCAAAATATTAAAATCTACATTATATGTATCCAATATTTCGGTAGCGGTCATAACTTGGTTAAAAACATTTTTGCCTTCTGCGTCAACTCTAAATTTGTTTGCTTTGTAATCGCCATCTAAACTTAGCCCAATCAAAAAGTTGTTTTGCTTAAAAAACATAGCCCAATTTTTGTCAATTAGCGTGCCATTTGTTTGTAATGCGTAACAAATTTGGCTGTTTTTTGTGTTGTTTTCCTTAACGATTTTAACAAAAGTTGCAAAATAATCAAACCCTGCCATCAACGGCTCGCCACCTTGAAAAGCAAAATAAACCTGTTCGCCATTGGCAAACTCCAACGCCTTTTTAATTAACGCAGTAGCAGTTGTTTTATCCATTATGCCAAAACTAAAATTTTGCCTTTCGCTAGCTAAACTGCTGTAAAAACAATATTTACACCGCAAATTGCACAAGCTTGAGGCTGGTTTTATCATCAATGAAATAGGTGGCATTTTTCTCCTTTTAGCAATTATTTTTTGTAATAATTGGTGTAATAACCTCTGCGGTTTTCTTTAAACTTTTTTGTCCAACTTGCCATTACATCATTTGCTTGTTTTGCAATAGTAGGAAAAACATCTGCCCTTTGATAACTTTCGCCACTATCATCGGTTAAACACATCAACCAATTTTTACGCTTTTTGTCAAAAAATTCTGGATTGTCATTTTTCATCTTTTTAAAATATTTCCATGTTGTGTAATCGTTATCTTTGATAAATGGCATTTCGGCATATGCGCTTTCGTTTGCAACTTGATTAGAGTGTGTTTCGCCTTTTACATAACCCTCAACGCTTTTTAAAACTTGCTCTTTTGTTAAACAAAATTGCACAGCCTTAATTTGCTCACGCTTCATATGTAATATTGGGTGGTTTGCATCGTGCAAGAATGTTTTATTTGTCAAATCATTAATTGCTGGCATCAAATTTAAGCCGTCAATTTCTCTGTCAACATCACTTGGCAAGTAATTTTTTTTGCCTTGAGTGTTTGATATTTGGCATATATCCGCAATTGTTGGATACAAATCTATCAATGTGGCAGGGGTAGAAACTGTGCGCGCTTTTTTGTCGGTTGCACTGTTGCTAAAGGCTGGATTATTGCCCCAACGCATATAAAATGGCACTTTTTGTCCGCCATCATAAGCGGAGAATTTGCCACCCCTAAGCTCATTCATTGAGCCTTGCAACGCAGGGCCGTTATCAGAAGTAAACACTATTAATGTGTCATCTAAAACACCCAAATTTTCCATTGTTTTAAACAATTCGCCCAAATAATGGTCAAATTCTGTAACACAATCGCCATAAATGCCTGCGCCCGTTGTCCCCTGAAAATCTTTGCCTGCAAAAATTGGAGCGTGTGGCCACGGCGTTGCGTAATAAGCAAAAAACTTTTCTTTTGCTTGCGCTTTTTCGGTAATCCACTGTTCTGTTTTTTGATGTATTATTTTTGTTGCATCACTTTGATTTAAATCTTTTGTGCCCACTGCAATTTCATAATTGCCATTGGTTTCTTCTGCGTGGTAAAATGGCACCATATCATTAACATGATGTGAACCATAAAAATAATCAAAACCTTGATTTGTTGGCAAGTATTCGCCATAATCGCCCAAATGCCACTTTCCAAAACAGCCCGTTTTGTAGCCTGCGCCCTTTAAAACTTCTGCTATTGTAATTTCATCGCCAAGCATACCATCGCAATTGTTGCCCATCTAATTGGGTTAAAAACCCTAGTTGTAGCAAGTGGAGCAAGAGAATTTACTGTTGGATAAACCACATTATCTGCATATCCACGATATGGATATCTGCCCGTCATCATTGCAAAACGAGAGGGAGAACATACAGAATAACTAGCGTAAAAATTGTCAAAATCTAAACCGCTTTCTGCAATCCAATCAATGCTTGGAGTTTCAAACGCCGGGGTTATATTTGCCTTGCGAGCGTTGTAACTTGTATCGCCATAACCTAAATCGTCCATCATAATAACAAGAACATTTGGATTTGAGGCATCAACATTTTTATTGATATTTTTTAAATAATCATCTTGACCTGCGCTCATATTAAACACTTTTGGCGTTGCGCGCAAGTTCATAATAAACACAAAAGTTACACTCATGCCAACTAGCAAAACACTGCAAGTTGTGGTTATAATATTTTTAATTTTTATTGCGCCATTGTTCCATTTGTCAACAACCAAAATCATTGTCAAAATTAGCAAAAAAGCAGGAGCGCTAAGCAAAATATTGCCAAGCAACCGTGTGCCAAAATTGCCTTCGCCTTGCCAAAGTGGGTGTTCGCCACTGATAAAGCCAGTAAATGTGGTGGTTATTGCGCCAAAACCTGCATCTGCGCCATTGAAAATGTAAAAAGTGGCAATGCCAAAACTAACCAAAATGTAGCCAAGCAAAACCCAAATACTAAGCCTTTTGTTAAAAATAATATCCAATAATATATACGCAGATGTAAAGCACATAAAAAGCGCGCCCACAAGCGTTAAAAGCGTAACCCCCAATATCCACTGCAACATCATTACCAAAAAGCCTGCAGTAAGGACAATTGCCGGCAAAATTTTGCACTGTTTTTCAACATAAATACTATGTTTATCCCGTACAACTTCTTGCACAATGCACTGAGTGCTATCAAAGGTTTTACTATCCAAATTTTCCGTTTTAATAAAATTAATCTCTTTTCGCATTTTTCCACCTCATAAACATTTTACAACATAATCAAATGTTTTTCAACGCTTTAATGCACTTTATTTAAAAGAAGATAAAATCTTTTAAAGATAGCGATTACGACAACGCTGTAATATGTTTGTTAAATAAAAAAATCCCTAGCAATAACATATCGCATTAACTTGTTTTGTATAAAACTTTTGCAAACAAAAAAAGCGAGATATTATCCCGCCTTAATTTGAAAATTGTAATATTTATAATTATAAATTGTTGTTGCTTGTGCGCTTGTTTCCTTTATTATTCAAAAGTTATTGCTTGTTGCGCTTTTAATCTAAAAATTTTTGCATTTTATTAACATTCAACTGTTACGCTTATTTGTCAAAATCTTTTTCGTTATCTTTTTCGTTGCTTGCTTCGCTTTTTGCT